>JAFBAJ010000551.1 GCA_019247865.1 Acidobacteriota bacterium | reverse complement strand
TGATGGATGGATTCTAGCACGGCAGGCATTTAAAAGTTCGGAGCGCGAGGCTGTGTCTGACCTCGCGCTCCGAAAGATTGTTTGAGAGCCGCTGACAACGCTTACTGTGCGTTGATATTGTGCGGCGGGCTCTGCTGCTTGAGCAGGCGACGCAGCTTCATGCGCGCCTTGTGGAGCTGCGATTTCGACGTGCCCACAGAACAGCCGAGGATGCGCGCCACCTCTTCGTGCTCGTGTCCCTCCACATCGTGCAGGATAAAGACGGACTTGTAGCCCGGCGGCAACTGCGCGATGGCGTTGTCGAGCGCGATGCGATCCACGACCGGCATCGCGTTCGGATTCTCCGTGCCCTTGACGATCTGAATCGGCGTCTCGCCCTCCTCGGTCGTCTTCTCCATCTTCACGCTGCGCTTGCGAAAGTGCATTAGAACCTGATTGACCGTCAGGCGATGCAGCCAGGTCGTGAACGCAGAGTCTCCGCGAAAGCTCCCGATCTTGCGATAGAGCTGGATGAAGGACTCCTGCGTCAGGTCTTCGGCCTCCTGCACGTTCTGGGTCATGCGCAGGCAGAGGCTGTAGACGCGCCGGTTATGGCGCTGGTACAAGACCTCGAAAGCCTCCATGTCGCCTTTGGCCGCGCGCTGCGCCAGCGCATAGTCCGATGTGGCTTTCGCCTGTTCCGCAGGACTGAGCGTGGCGTCCGTCGCCTGCTGCCAGATAGGGTATGTTGCGGCGTCTGTGTTCATGCCCAGATTATTTGCAAACGGAATGCCAAGACCGGATAACGCCCATAATTGGTTGTCAGAGCGGCTATTTGTCCGAGCGCAAAACGATTTTTCCACCATCTCGGCTTGCATGGAAACGAAACGGTGTACCCCGAAAAGAGTTAAAAAATGAGAATTAATTGAGCAGGAAATATTGCAAGTGAAAGCTCTGTGGGGCGGCTTTTGAGCTTTAGAAGCGGCTGACGTAAATGTTGTCCTTGAGCCAGAAGCGCCAGGGCTTCGTCGCGTATTCGGCGGCGTAGTCGATGCCGACGCGCGGGCCTGACTGTATCCGGCGCGGGCCAAAGGTTTCGTGCTCTTCGAGCCAGACGCGTTCGCCGAGCAGGCTTTCGCGGTCGTAGCTGCGGTCGATGCCCATCGCAAGGCAGAGCTTGCCCGGCCCGTTGGTCAGGTCGCGGTCGCGCTTGACCGGGCGGCGCGCGTGCATCTCAGACGCGCCTTCGACTGGCTCCAGCGCGCGGATGAGGATGGCGTGCGGCGTGTCCTGTTGGTGCGTCACGACGTTGAACTGGTAATACATGCCATAGATGAAATAGACATAGGCCGTGCCGCCGACTCCGAACATGGATTCCGTCCGATTCGTGCGGCGATTTCCGTAGGCGTGCGAGGCTTTGTCGCGCGCTCCCTGATAGGCTTCCGTTTCGACGATCATGCCGGAGACGCGCGTCCCGTCCGCGAGCGGCACGACGAGCAGCTTGCCCAGCAGCTCGCGCGCAATTCGCAACGTCTGTGGGCGCGTATAAAAATCTCTTGACAGTTTCTTGAAGTTTGCCATGCAGCGTTTCGTGTTAGTGTTCGATCAGGAGGAATAAGAGTTATGAGCAAAACCGGCGCAGGCAAACAGCCGCGCTCGCAGAAGATCAGCAAGAAGGATCAGATTCTCGCGCTCTATCTGTCGGGCATGACGGAGATCGAAGATCTGGCGCTCATCACAGGCTCGCGCGCGAGCTACGTCGGCTCCATCCTGCAGGAAGCCGGATTGATGACGGGCTACTTTGATCTCTACACCTCTTCGGCGCATCCGATGAACGTCTACTCGAAGTTCTTCGCCGGCAAGCTCGGCTTTAAGGACGAGGAGTCGGCGCGCGAGAGCATAGAGCTCATCGACCGCCTGCACAATCAATTCGAGTTTGCGGGGGATCGCGCCGGTCAGCATCACGCGCTGATGATGGCGCTCGTGATGTTCGACCGCGCGCGCTGGACCGGCAAAGGGAGAGAGGCGGACATCTTCCGGCGATGGCTGATCGGCCAGTTGGAGAACGCAGACCTCTCGCGCGAAGAGACGGATGAGACGGACGAGAGCGAAGCTTCAGAAACTTCCGCTCGCGCGTGAAGCTTTACTCGCTCTGTTCCTGACCGTACTCCGGCGGATAGTAGATGACTTCGACCGCGTGACCGCTGACGCCCTTCGTATAAAAAGAGACGGAGCGGTCACGATGCTCTTTGACGGGGCGGCCTTCTCTGGCCGCGGCCTCGTCCAGTGCCTCGCGCGTCTCGACGCGGAGGCCCAGGTGCGGCGGATGCTTTGAGCCCTGCGGCAGGAGCGCGATGCCGAAGCCGCGCTCGTCGCGCAGCATCGCCCAATCCTCATAGAGCGTTTCCACGCGAAAGCCCATCCGTTCATACTCTCGCACATCGCGCTGCAAATCTTCAGAGTTGACCGCGATGTGATCCATCACGCCGTTGAATCGCGCTTCCGCTCGCTCCTGCATCTCTCCACTCTCCTCTGAATAAAAGTCTCAAGTCCCAAGTCCCAGGCCCCAGGTCACGAACCTGCCTTTGACTTGGGACTTAGGACTTGAAGACCTGGGACTATTCTTTCCACGCTTCGCCGTAGCGTTCGCTGTACACGATGCGCTCAAGCGGGAAGCGACCGGGATAAGCTTTTTCGGGCGATGCGCCGCGACCGATGGCTAAGAGCGCGACGACCTCCGCCTCTGCCGGAATGTCGAACGCTTCTTTGACGGCGGCAGGATTGAAGCCCTCCATCGGCGCTGTGTCGAAGCCGTATGCTTCGGCCACCAGCATCATCGTCGTCAACGCGATCATCGTGTGGCGATTGACCCACACGTCCATCTGCTGCATGCCGTTCAGGAATTGAAGAGCGCCGTCTTTGGCTTGCTGCCAGGCATCAGGATTTCCAGCGCCGCGCTCCGCGCCCTCCTTGAAGACTTCGTCGGCGCGCGCTTGCCACTCCTCTTTCATGCCGAGGGCGATGATGACGACCGGCGCTTCGGCGACTTTGGGCTGGCCGAAGGCTGCTGCCTGAAGACGCTTGCGGTTCTCCGCATCGCGCACGACGACGAAGCGCCAGGGCTGCAAGTTGTAGCCGGACGGAGCCTGCGCGCCCAGCTTCAGAATCGCGTCCAGCACTTCGTCCGGGACGGCCTCGTCCGTGAAATGGTTGGTCGCACGGCGTTCGAGCAGCACCTGCGTGATCGGCTTGAGCGGCGTGCCGTCGGGCTGCGTCTCTGGAACATCAAAGGGTTTGTCCTGCATCTTTTCCTGGCCCTCCCAGATGAATCGGATAACTCTGTTTGAAGCGGATTGTAACAGCAGAGCGCCCGCCTGCGTTAGCGGCGCGAAGGCTTCTTGACAGGGATGCTGTTCTCGCGCCAACCTGTCGGCAGCAACTTCAGAAAGAGAGCTTGGGATTTGATGAGCACACAGACGCCGCGTATCGTCTCGCTCCTGCCTTCGGCGACCGAGATCGTGTGCGCGCTCGGACTGGAAAGCAATCTCGTCGGCGTCACGCACGAGTGCGATTATCCACCGACGGTCATCGGCAAGCCGCAGCTCACCGCGAGCCGCATCTCGCACGAGACGATGTCGAGCGCGGAGATAGACCACGCCGTCCGCTCACAACTCGACGGGCACGGCTCGATCTACGATCTCTTTGAAGAAGAGATGCGCGCGCTCCGGCCAGACCTGATCCTGACGCAGGAGCTGTGCGATGTCTGCGCCGTCAGCTACAGGACGGTCGAGCGCGCCGCGCGAATGTTCGAGACGGACGTGCGCGTCGTCTCGCTGGAGCCGAACACCATCGCCGACATCTTCAGCAACATCCGCACGGTCGGCGAGTTGACGGGCAGACGCGAAGTTGCGGAAGCGGTCGTCGCCAAACTTTCGGCGCGGCTCGATGCCGTCGCAAAGGCTTCGGCCGGGGTCGCGTCGCGCCCTCGCACGCTGATGCTCGAATGGCTGGAGCCGGCGTTCGCGCCCGGCCACTGGGTTCCCGAACAGGTCTTCATCGCCGGGGGCGACCATGCCTTCGGGCGCGCAGGGCAGCCCTCCGTCACGACCAGCGCCGAAGAGATCAGCGCTTACGCGCCGGAAGTCATCGTGCTCATCCCCTGCGGATATTACAAAGAGGACATCCTGCGCCAGTTGCCGCAATCGCGTCTGCCGGCGGGATGGCAGGAGCTGCCGGCGGTCTTGCGCGGCGAAGTGTGGGCCGTGGACGCGACCTCCTACTTCAGCCGACCGGGGCCGCGCGTAGTGGACGGCGCGGAGATCTTAGCGCGCATTCTCCATCCGAAAATCTTCGGTCAGCCGGATGAAATGGAAGCTGTGCGTGTGAATAGAGAGCTGATGAAGGCATAAGTTTCACGCAAAGGCGCAAAGGCGCAAAGAAAAGCTTCCCTGTTTTCCTTTGCGCCTTTGCGCCTTTGCGTGAGACGTTTTCTTTACGAGCATGGGAAAAGATAGCTTGCTGCATAACTTTGCCGAGACGGCCGAGCGCGTCGCGGCGACGACGAAGAAGCTGGAGAAGGCCGCGCTGCTCGGCGCGTACCTGCGGGAACAGAATGACGAAGACCTCGCGCGTGCGGCGCGCTACTTCGCCGGGCAGCAGTTCGCGTTGAAGGACGCGCGGACGACGAACGTCGGGTCGAGCGTGCTGCGCGACGCGCTCAGCGAAGTCACAGGCGCGTCGGTCGAAGAGCTGCGCCCGCGTTATGTCAGGCTCGGCGATGCGGGCGAGGTCGCGTACGAAGTCCTGCGCGAATACAAGCGCGAGGCGCTTCAGCCCACCATCACGCTCGCCGAAACAGAGAGCCTCATCTCGCAGCTCTCTGAACTGCGCGGCACGAAGAACAAGCGCGCCCTGCTGACGAGCGTGCTCGCGCGCGCCACCGCCCTCGAAGCAAAATATCTGGTCAAGCTGCTCCTCGGCGATCTGCGCATAGGGCTCAAAGAGGGCCTCGTCGAAGATTCCATCGCGCGCGCGTTTGAAACACCGCTGGCCGAAGTCGCGCAGGCCAATATGATGCTCGGCGACATCGGCGAGACGGCCGTGCGTGCGCGCCGCGCAGAGTTGCACTCCATCTCGATGCGCCTCTTTCGTCCGTTGAAGTTCATGCTCGCCACGGCCGCCGCAGACCTCGACGACATCGCGCGCACGATGCCCGCAGAATTTTATGTGGAGGACAAGTTCGACGGCATACGCGCGCAGGCGCACGTGGAAGCCGGGCGTGTCGCGCTCTACTCGCGCACGATGGACGAGGTCACGCATCGCTTTCCGGAGCTTGAGGCTCCGCTCGCAACGCTGGCGACCCTTGCCGCCGATGTCATCCTCGACGGCGAGATCGTCCCGGCGCGCGGGCCGGAGATTCTGCCCTTCACAGAGTTGCAGAAACGGCTCGGCCGCAAGACTGTGAGCGAGGAGTTGCTGCGCGCGACGCCGGTCGTCTTCATCGCGTATGACCTGCTCTATGCTTCCGGGCGGATGCTGATCGACGAGCCGCTGGAGCTGCGGCGACGGCTGCTCGAAGAGCTGGTGACTGATGAAGAGGGCACGCTGCGGCTCTCACGCGCGCGGCGTGCGGATTCCATCGCCACGCTCGATGCGGAGTTCGACGCGGCGCGCGGGCGCGGCAACGAGGGCCTGATGATTAAAGACCCGCGCTCCTCTTACAAGCCCGGACGGCGCGGGCGCGAATGGCTCAAGCTCAAGCGCGCCATCGCCACGCTCGATGTCGTGGTGACGGCGGTCGAGGTCGGTCACGGCAAGCGCCGCCACCTGCTTTCGGATTACACCTTCGCCGTGCGCCGCTCGGAGGAAGACCCGGAACTGCTCAACGTCGGCAAAGCCTATTCGGGCCTCACGGACGCAGAGCTGGCGGAACTGACCGAGTGGTTCCGCCAGCATACCTTGCAGGAATTCGCGCACGGCCGCGTCCGCACGGTCGAGCCGCAGATCATCCTCGAAGTGACCTTTGATCGCGTCCAGGAGTCGAAACGGCACAAGAGCGGATACGCCCTGCGCTTTCCTCGTATCCTGCGCCTGCGCGAAGATAAGACCGTGGCTGAGATAGATACGCTGGAGGCCGTGCGTCGCCTGGCCGAAAACGGCTGAGCCGACGCTGCCAGCGCGGCTTAAAAAGCTGCCCCGCAAGAGTCGCCGTGAGCCTAACTTAATGATTGCTTTTCGGACGTCAGACAAGGTACGATGCCTGATTGAAAGGCGTCCTCGACTAACCTTTTGACGAAAATCGTCCGGCGAATCTCCCTGCGCACACAGCTATACTAAGGCCGTCCTCCGCCACAACCGGCGGCCTGTAAAAAAACTGTATGAGCGAGATGCTTATAACAATGAGAGCACCTTGTGACATAACAGCAACGCCGCTTCCGTCAGGGCGTCATAAGCTGTGCCGGAATCATCAGGCGTGTCCGCCACGACTTTTTGTACCGGCGCGGGCGGCGGAGGGGGCGGCGGCGCGGTTGGTGCTATGCCAGGCGTCTGCATATCACCCGCCAGAACGGCTGCGGCGATGGTTAAAGTTAGAATGGTAGCGGCAAATAATTGTCTAATGGCTTTCATCTCTTCTCCTGTTGATACTTTATTTTCGATCACACCTGCGGGTAAGGTTCCGCACGTGAAGGGCTTCATCATATCATCTCGAACAGGCTTTGCAAGGAATCTTGCAAATAGTAGAAAGGGTTGCCTCACATGAGTTTAGTGGTTACGTGGACTCGGCAGCTGGACGATCCGGCGCTTGACTCGAACGAGCGTGCGCTGCTGTGTTGCCAGATTGCCGGGGAGATGGAGAGGGCCGGCGACTACGAAGGTGCGCGGCTGGCGATGAGCGGGCTCTGGGAGCATGTGGGAGAGCGTCCGCGAATCGACGGCCTGGAGCAGTTTGTGGCGGCCGAAGTGCTCTTGCGGGCAGGGTCTCTGTCGGGCTGGATCGGCAGCACGCGCCAGGTCGTGGGCGGGCAGGAAGAGGCCAAAGACCTGCTCTCTGAGAGCGCGAGCCTCTTTACGGAGCTGAAGCGCGTGGAGAAGGCTGCGGAGGCTTCGATTGCGCTGGGGCTCTGTTACTGGCGCGAGGGCGCTTTTGATGATGCGCTCGTCGTGCTGGGAGGAGTTCTAAGGGAGCTCGGCGATGAGCAGAGCGAGATCCGGGCGCGCGCGGTGCTGAACAAGGCGATGGTCGAAAACTCTGCCTTGCGCTGGGGGCAGGCCATCAACTCGCTGGAGGAATCCGCCTCGCTCTTCGAGACCTGCAATCACGCGCTCAAGGGCAGCTTCTATAACACGCTCGCGCTGGCCTTCAAGAATCTGGGCTACACAGAGAACCGCACGGACTACATCGACCGCGCGCTGATCGAGTTCGCGGCGGCGGGACATCACTTCGAGCGCGCCGGTCATCGCCCCAACTGCGCACGCGTCGAGAACAATCTGGGAACGCTCTACCGCAGCGTCGGCAAGTTCACAGAGGCACACGAGCATCTGGACTACGCGCGCCGCATCTTCGTCACGCTCAAGGACAGCGGCAGCGTGGCGCAGGTGGACGAGACGCGCGCGCGTGTCTTTCTGGATCAGCGCAAGCCTGCAGAAGCAGAGCGCCTGACGCGCCTCTCCGTGCGCACGCTGGAGACGGGCGGCGAGCAGGTCTTGCTGGTCGAAGCTTTGACGACGCACGGCATCGCGCTGGCGCGGCTCGGACGGGCGGAGCAAGCGCGCGCGGCCTTTGAGCGCGCCATCGAGATCGCAGAGCGGTCCGTGAGCCGCGAGAGCGCAGGTCTGCCCGCGCTGACGCTGCTCGAAGAGCTTGGCGGAAGACTGACGGGACACGAGCGGCGCGCGGCCTACGAGCGCGCGGATATGCTGCTCGGCGACGCCGTGCGCCCGGAGATGCAGTCGCGTCTCAGAGCCTGTGCGCGTCGCATCTTTGCCGCGCAGCCGCGCCACGCAGAAGAGGTGCAGTCTCCGACCTTCGTCTATCAGGCGGCGGAGACGGCCGTGCTCCTGCGTCTCGCACACAGAATCGCGGGCGTGCCGTCTCCGGTGCTCATCTCGGGCGAGACGGGCACGGGCAAAGAGGAGCTGGCGCGACTGATCCACGAATGGAGCGGGCGCGCGGGAGAGTTCGTCCTCGTCAACTGCTCGGCGCTGACGGGCTTGCCCATCGAGGCGCATCTCTTCGGCTATAGCGAAGGCACTTTTGCGGAATCCGTGGCGGCGGGCGTCGGCGCAGCTCGCAGGGCCGCGGGCGGAACGCTGCTCTTTGACGAGATCGCCGCCCTGAGCCTCGCGGATCAGGGCAAGCTGATGCGCTTTATCGAGCACGGCGAGATCCATCCGATCGGCGCGCCGGAGCCTGAGCGCGTGGATGTCAGGATCATCGCCACGACCGCGCGCAATCTCAAGCAGGAGGTGCAGCAGGGACGTTTTCGTGACGACCTGTTCTACCGGCTCGAAGCCTTCAGCCTCCTGATTCCGCCGCTGCGCGAGCGCACGGCCGACATCGCGCCCCTCGCCGAACATTTTCTCAAACAGGCTTGTGCCACCTCTGACAAACAGGTCACGTTCACGCCCGCGGGGTTGCAGGCGCTCAGCCGCTTGTCCCTGCGCGGCAATGCGCGCGAGCTGCGCTCGCTGATCGAGCACACGGTGCTGGCGGCAGCGGACCGGACTGTGCTGACGGGCGAGGCGGTTGAGACGCTCGCGCTCCGGCGCACGCCGCCGCCCAGCCTGACGGAGCCCTGGGCCGGATGCTCGCTCGATGAAGAGGTCTTGCGTTATGAAGGCGAGCTGATCAAGCGCGCGCTCGAAACAGCCGGCGGCAGCGTGACGCGCGCCGCGCGCCTGCTCGGCGTCACGCATCAGGGGCTGGCCTTTATCCTCCAGGGGCGACAGAAAAACCTGCTGCCCGCGCGCACGCCCGTGCGCCCGCGCCGCCGCAGCGTGATGCGTCCAGTGCAGCGATAAGAAAGGTTCACGCAAAGGCGCAAAGACGCAAAGAAAGCGATTGAATGCTTTTCTTTGCGTCTTTGCGCCTTTGCGTGAAACCGTTTTTTCAAAGATAATTGCTCTCGTCTCTTCCGCCGATCCCTGTTGAAAAGAGTTGTTAATGAAATCTTTGGCTCTCGTCTCAGCCTCTCTTCTCCTGTTAGCGTGCCTTTCAAACTCGCGTGCGGCCGTGCCGCAGGCGGGCGCGCTCGCGGTGCTCAATAATCAGACGATCACGCTGAATGACATTGATCCGCGCGTGCGTGCGCAGGCGCTCGGCGCGGAGGGCGAGATCGCCGCGGCTCGCACGCGCCTGCTCGAAGAGGAGATCAACGAACTGCTCTTTGAGGCCGAGGCCAGAAGACGCGGCGTCTCCGTCGAGCGGCTGCTGACGCAGGAGGTCGAAGCGCGCATCGCTGAGCCGAGCGACGATAATGTGCGCGAACTCTACGAAGCCAATCGCGCGCGTTTCGGCCCGATGGACTTGAACGCCGCGCGCCCGCAGATCGTCGCCTACCTGCGCAATGAGAGCGGGATGCGCCTGACGGCGGACCTGGTCGCGCGGCTGCGCAAGCGTTATCCGGTGGTGATGGGCGCGGACATCAATTCGCCCAAGCTCGCGCCGAACCAGGTGCTCGCCACCGTCGCGGGTC
>JAFBAJ010000302.1 GCA_019247865.1 Acidobacteriota bacterium | reverse complement strand
CGTGTACTCGGCCGGCACCGTCTCGCCGACATAGCCCGTCCAGGTCTCGTCCGCGTAGACGGCGTCCGGCTGTTTGAGCTTGCCCCACACGTCGAAGAGTACGAAGTCGCCGCGCCTGATCGGCGAGTTAATCTCGCGCGTCGGCTGGTAATGCGGGTTCGCCGCGTTCGCGTTGACCGAGACGATGGGCGGGTCGTTGTCGTTCGTCAGGTTCTCTTCCTGAAAACGTTTTTCCATGAACTGCTGTATGTCGTATTCGGTCGTCGGCTCTCCGGCGCGTATGCGGCGCGCGACCTGCGCGAAGGATTCCATGATGATGCGATGAATCTTGTCCGCCGCCTCGTTATGCGAGCGCAGTTGCTCCGGCGTCCAGACGGCCTCGAAGCGTTGGACGAGGTCTGCGCTCGTGACCGGCTCGACGCCGAACGAGCGGATGAGCTCAATCGTCCCCGCGTCCACACGCGAGACGTAGGGAATCGCGTTGTCCGGCGAGTATTGCATGGCGATGCGCCTGCCGCTTCCGATGCGAATCTCGACCGCGCGCCGCTGGCGTCGGCCCGTCAGAGCTTCGCGCAGATCCGCCTGCAATTCCTGCCAGGGCAGATACACGACGCGCCTGCCGGGCAGGGCATCGAGCTTGCCGCGCTCGATTGAATGCACGATCTTGACCGGCTCGCCCGTCTCAGGGATGTAGTAGAACCAGCGCCGCGTCGTGATGCCCGTCGGGCCGAGCTTCAGGATGCGATAAGCCAGCGGGTCGCTCCCGCGAAAATCATAGAAGAGCCAGCCGTCCAGCTTCGCCTCGCGCAGGGCCTGCTGAATCTGCGCCACGCGCTCGGCCGGCGTCTGCTGCGCACGCGCGCTGAAAGAAAGGAACAGCGAAACGATTAGCAGAAGTAAGATGCGTTTTGTTCTCATCATTCTATCAACAGCTCCACCCTTTGCGAGCTTGAGGTTTTCTTTATTCGCGCCTTTGCGTGAAACGTTGAGGGTTCACGCAAAGGCGCTAAAAAAAGAAAAACTCAAGCTCGCAAATTCAAACTCGCGGCGCGCTCGGCCTCTTCCTGCTGCTTGCGCTCTAAGCCTTCGCGTCCGTCATAGCGCAGGAACGCGGGCAGCAGGAGCGCGAGCACGCCCGTTCCGATGACGCACAGCACGCCGCCCGACACGATCGAAGCGCGGAGGCCGAAGAGCTTTGCCGCCAGCCCCGCTTCCGCATTTCCGAGGAGCGGCCCCGTAGTGTAACTCACCATCTCGATGCCCGCGAGCCGCCCGCGCAGGTGATCCGGAATCGTCTGGTTCCAGATCGTCATCCGAAAGAGTGCGCTGATCATGTCCGCGCCTCCGGCCAGCGCTAGAAAGAGCAGCGCGAGCCACAGCCTGCCCGCGAAACCGAAGCCGATGATGAAGACTCCCCAGCATCCGGCCGCGATGGCGACCGCACGTCCTTGACGATGCACGCGCTTCGTCCACCCGGACGTCAGCGTCGCGCACAAAGAGCCGACCGCAGGCATCGCGTAGAGCAGCCCGACCGAGGCTCCGCCGAAGTTCTCCGCCAGAGCAGGGAAGAGCGCCATCGGCATGCCGAAGAACATCGCGATGATGTCTATCAGATAAGTCCCCAGCAGCTCCGGTCGACGGCGCGCGTAGCTGAGCCCCTCGATCACTGAACGCAGGCTCGGCCGCTCGGCATCCGCGGGCGGCGGCACCGCGCGCATCTGCCAGAGCGCGACGAGCGAGACCACAAAAGTCAAGAGGTCTATGGCGTAAGTTGCGGTCGGGCCGATGGTCGCCGCCAGCACGCCGCCGAGCGCAGGCCCGCAGATCATCGCGATGCTCCCGCGCAGGCCGTTGAGCGCGGCTGCCGCAGCCATCTGTTCCGGCAGCACCAGGCGCGGCGTCAGCGCGTCGAGCGAAGGGCGTTGCAATCCGTTGACGGCGGCGAACAGCGCCGCGCAGGCATAGAGCACCCACACGCGCGGGCTCGCCAGTTGCGAGTTGAAGATGAGCCCCAACGTCCCCAGCGTCAGCGTCAACTCCGTCAGGCGCACCATCCGTCGACGGTCAACGTAATCCGCCAGCGCCCCGCCGACGAACCCCATCAACATGATCGGCACGAACTCCGTCACGCCCAGCAAGCCGACCGCGAGCGACGACTTCGTGAGCTGGTACATCTGCCACGGCAGCACCACGAACGTCATCATCGAACCGAACAGCGAGACCGACTGGCCGATATACAGCAACCTGAAATCGCGCGAAGTCCTGAGCGGCGTCGCATCCAGCGTCAAAGACCAAACCGCCCGCCGCACACGCTCGATCCCACGCACAGACCCCGGCGCACCCGTCCCCTGCGGCACCGGATCCGGCGTCGCATGCGTCGTGATTGGCGTGCGCGGCTCGCTCACAGCAGATGTTGGTTAATGCTCACGGGATAGATTTCAGGGGCTGTTTGGAACGTCTGTTCATGTCGCCGAAGGCGACCAACAATATAGCGTAGGGTGAAGCCGCAGGCGTAACCCTACGAACGACGAACGAGAATCAATTCGTCGCCGAAGGTGACGAACATCCGTGTCGTTAATCCCAGACGTAACGCTCATCGTGTTCGATCTCGTATTTCTTCAAAAAATATCTGAACTCATCTTCAAAATTTCTCTGCGCGTGATGCTCTTTTTGTCTCGCAATGTATTGCATCACTTCCCTGACTTGCGTCTGCCCAACCGAGAACGCACCGTATCCCTCCTGCCAATGAAAATCTCGAAACTCGCTGCCTTTGGTCTTGATCCATTTTGAACTGTCACGCTTGATGTCGCCCACCAATTCGCTGATGGTCATCGTTTTGCCCAGCGAGATTAAGAGATGAACATGATTCTCGGTGCCATTGGCTAAAATCAGCTTTGACTGATTGTTTTCGACAATGCCGTGGATGTAACCAAACAGCTCAACCTCAATTTCAGGCGTGATGAGACGGGCACGGTTCTTGGTGGAGAAGACGAGGTGGACTAACATCTTTACCAACGATTGAGGCATCGTGTTAGCTCCATGTTCGTCACCTTCGGCGACGATGTTATTTGATGGCTGTATCCGTAGGGTTGCGCTCATTTCATTCGCTGACCCTACGCTATATTGTCGGTCGCCTGCGGCGACAAATACGCTCAGAAGATAGCTTGTTCCTGATTATTCATTCTCGCCTTTCAGCAAAGGAATCTTGATGCCTTTGGTGCGCGCGGTCTCTTCCGCCTCTTCGTAGCCGGCGTCGACGTGGCGTGCGACGCCGAGGCCGGGGTCGTTGGTGAGGACGCGGTTCAGGCGGCGTGCGGCCTCCGGGGTGCCGTCGGCGACGGAGACCTGTCCGGCGTGGAGCGAGTAGCCGATGCCGACGCCGCCGCCGTGATGAAAAGAGACCCAGCTCGCTCCGCTCGCGGTGTTGAGGAGCGCGTTCAGGATCGGCCAGTCGGCGATGGCGTCCGAGCCGTCACGCATCGCTTCCGTCTCGCGGAAGGGCGAGGCGACGCTGCCCGTGTCCAGATGATCGCGGCCGATGGCGATGGGCGCTTTGAGGTCGCCGCGCTTGACGAGGTCGTTGATCGCTTCGCCCATCTGCGCGCGCTCGCCGTAGCCGAGCCAGCAGATGCGCGCGGGCAGTCCCTGAAACTGCACGCGGTCGCGCGCCAGCCGCAGCCAGCGATTGAGCGTCGCGTCCTCCGGAAACATTTCGAGCGCGAGGTCGTCAGTCCGGCGTATGTCCTCCGCGTCGCCCGACAGCGCGACCCAGCGAAACGGCCCCTTGCCCTCGCAGAAGAGCGGGCGGATGTATTCGGGCACGAAACCCGGAATGTTGAAAGCGTCCGTGCATCCGGCGTCGAAAGCGAACTTCCGTATGTTGTTGCCGTAATCGAAAGCGATTGCGCCGGATTTTTGGAGCGCCAGCATCGCTTCGACATGCCGCGCCATGCTCGCGGTCGAGCGCGCGACGTAGCCCTGCGGGTCTGTCCTTCTTAACTCCTCGGCCTCTTCCAGCGTGAGGCCCGCCGGAACGTAACCGCCCAGCGGATCGTGCGCGCTCGTCTGATCCGTCACGGCGTCAACATGGATTCCGCGCCGCACGAGCTCCGGCAGGACTTCCGCGCAGTTGCCGACGAGGCCGACCGAGAGCGCGCGTCCCTGCTTGCGCGCGTCCTCACAGATGTCCAAAGCTTCATCCAGATTCAGCGCGAGGCGGTCACAATATCCGGTCTCGACGCGCCGCTCGATACGCGCGAGGTCGACGTCGATGCCGAGAAAGCTCGCACCGTTGAGCGTGGCGGCGAGCGGCTGCGCGCCGCCCATCCCGCCCATCCCGCCTGAGACGACGAGCTTGCCCGCGAGGCTCCCGCCGAAATGGCTGTCGGCCATCGCCGCGAAGGTCTCGAACGTGCCCTGCACGATCCCTTGCGTGCCGATGTAGATCCAGCTCCCGGCGGTCATCTGCCCGTACATCATCAGGCCCTTGCGCTCAAGCTCGTGAAACTGTTCCCAGTTCGCCCACGCGCCGACGAGGTTCGAGTTGGCGATGAGCACGCGCGGCGCGTACTCGTGCGTGCGAAAGACCGCGACCGGCTTGCCCGATTGGACGAGCAGCGTCTCGTCGTTCTCAAGCTGTTGCAACTCGCGCACGATGGCGTCGAACGCGCCCCAGTTGCGCGCGGCCTTGCCCGTCCCGCCGTAGACGACCAGATCCTGCGGACGCTCGGCCACGTCCGGGTCGAGGTTGTTCATCAGACAACGCAGAGCGGCCTCCTGATGCCAGCCCTTGCAGTTCAGTGACGCGCCGCGCGGCGCACGTATCGTTCTCGTCATAATTTGATTTCAAAAAGCCAGGAACTTGTCCGACGCTGGTTAGTCTTCGGTGCTGTCCCACAGGCGACTGAGCCAGCCGCCTTCGTCCTGCTTCGTCAGTCCTTCGAGCTCTCCCGTGTCGAGCCACGCGCCGCCGCACGTTTCGCAGAGATCGATTTTGATTCCTTCAAAAGTCACTTCGACCAGCGCGCCCTTGTCTCTCGGACATCGCAGAGCTTTGCTCGCAAGCTGCTCCGCCTGCATCTTCGCCCGCATCTTCTCGATCAACTCGCGCTCTTTGCGGCGAAAATAATCCTCCTCCAGCGCTCTCCCTCTTTCCTCCAATGGATTCGACATGATGCTCCTTATGATTGATGTGTGGTTTTGAACTCGGGCAATTTAATAACAGAAAAAAGGAAAAGAACGAAGTGCGCCGCTCACAGATCGAAACCGCCGCGACTGAGAGCCAGCGCGAGGCGTTGAATGTCTTCCGACAGTGAGCGGTCGCGCGTCAGTCTGACGGCAGTTTGGCGGACGGCTTCATACGCACGGCGCACGCCACGCCCGGGCTTGAGCGGCGCGCGATATTCCAGTCCTTCGGCGGCGGCGAGCAGCTCGATGGCGAGGACGTGTTCCGCGTTCTCGACAATCGTGCGCAGCTTGGTGGCGGCCGTCATGCCCATCGAGACGTGATCCTCTTTGCCGCCGTCGGTCGGGACGTTGTCAATGCTCGCCGGGTGCGCCAGCACCTTCGCTTCATTAAGCAGCGCGACGGCTGTGACCTGCGTCATCATGAAACCCGAAGC
>JAFBAJ010000198.1 GCA_019247865.1 Acidobacteriota bacterium | reverse complement strand
CTTTGGCAGCAACGTTATTGATGATGACGAGGGGACGCGCGGCGTGTGCATGCATCACGCGCGACACTCTAGCACAATGCAAAATTAAAAATGTAGAATGCAGACATGACGACAGGATTGATGCGTGCGGTGACGATTATCTCGCAGGGCGGAGTCGAAGCCTTGCAGGTGCGGCTCGTGCCGCGCCCGTTGGAGGCGAAGGCGGATCGCGTGCTGGTACGCGTGCGCGCGGCGGGCTTGAATCGCGCGGATGTGCTGCAACGCAAGGGGCACTATCCGGCTCCGCCCGGCACGGTGCAGGACATTCCCGGACTTGAGTTCGCGGGCGAAGTCGTAGAGGTCGGCGAAGAGGCGCGCACAGTGCGCGCGGGACAGCGCGTCTTTGGCATCGCAGCGGGCGGCGCGCAGGCCGAATATGTGCTCGTGCCCGAAAGCGCGCTCGCAGAGATTCCGCAGAACCTTGACTGGCCGTCGGCTGCGGCCGTGCCCGAAGTCTTTATCACCGCGCACGACGCGCTCTTCACGCAGGCGGGCCTCGGCCTCGGCGAGAGCGTGCTGATTCACGCCGCGGGCTCCGGCGTCGGCACAGCCGCAGTCCAGCTCGCACACGCCGCGGGCGCGACCGTCTACGGCACTTCGCGCACAGCGGATAAGCTGGAGCGCGTGCGCGAGTACGGCCTCGACGGAGCGTTCACGGTCGGCGATGATCCGATGAGCTTCGCAGAGGCCGTGCGCGAGCGGACGAACGGCAAAGGCGTCAACGTGATTCTGGACCTGGTCGGCGGCTCGTACTTCGCGGCCAATCTCGCCGCGCTGGCGAGGCATGGAAGGATGATGCTCGTCGGCACGACGGGCGGCGGGAGCGCGGATTTTGATTTCGGCACAGTGATGAGCAAGCGCCTGCAAATCACCGGCACAGTCCTGCGCGCACGCTCTGCGGAAGAGAAGGCGCAGGCCGTGCGGCTCTTTGCCGCGCACGTCGTTCCGCTGCTGGCGCGCGGAGCTGTGCGGCCGGTGATCGATCAGGTCTACCCGCTGGCCCAGGTCGCAGCCGCGCACGAGCGCATGGAATCGAACGAGAGCTTCGGTAAGATCGTGCTCACGATTTGAACGGAATTGAAAGATAAAATGATTAAACTTATTCTCTTCGCAGCTTTGATGCTGATGGTCGCAACAGTGCTGAACGGGCAGACCGGCGAGAGCGCGGACCCTTCGCCGGGCGTGCCGCGCGAACTGGCGCGCTGGCGCGCGACGCATTACAGCAAGGTTGATTACAGGATGAGCGTCAAGCTGGCGCGCGGCGCGCAGATGTTGCAGGGCCTGATGGATATTCGCGTCACGCTCGACAAGGGCGCGGACAGCATCATTCTCGACTGGCGCACGAGTCCCGTGAAAGAGGGACAGCCGAGGCCGCGCGTGTGGGACATCGTGCTCAACAACAAGCCTGCGAGCGCGGCGCGTGAAGTCAACGAACATCTCGTCATTCCCGGCGCGGTCAAGGGCGAGAACTTCATCCAGCTCAAGTTTGAATCAACGTTGGCGACCTCCGGCAGCGCCGTCACGCGCTATCTCGACCGAGAGGATAATTCCGAATACATCTACACGCTCTTCGTGCCCTCGGACGCGAGCACGGCTTTCCCCTGTTTCGACCAGCCGGATTTGAAAGCGCGCTTCACGCTCGACCTGAACATCCCGCAGGACTGGAATGCCGTCTCGAATACTGACGCGCCCTACTACGGCAATCCGTTGCCGAACGCCGCCGAGACCGACGTGGTTCCGCCTGGCACTCGCACCGCGCACTTTCAACCGACCGAGCCCATCAGCACCTATCTCTTCGCTTTCGCCGCCGGGCCTTTCGTCAAGATCGACGAGTTCGCCGTGGAAACAGCTCAGGCGTCTGCTTATCCGAACAAGGCAGCCGCTCCGAGCAAGCCGGTTGCTGACGACCTCGGGCCGATGCGCCTCTACGTGCGCAGGTCGAAAGAGAAGCAGGCGTACAGGGAGGCGGCCGAAGTTTTTCGTTTGAACCGCGCGTGTGTGAACTATCTGGCGAAATATTTCGACTACAAATATCCGTTTCCCAAGTACGATCTGGTCATCATCCCTGAGTTCGCTTATCGCGGGATGGAGCACGCGGGCGCGACCTT
>JAFBAJ010000855.1 GCA_019247865.1 Acidobacteriota bacterium | reverse complement strand
AGGCACACTATCCTCCGCCCCTGGTACGTGCTCGGCCCCGGCCATCGCTGGCCGTATCTCCTGCTCCCCATCTACAAGCTCATGGAACTGATTCCCTCCACACGCGAAGGCGCGACCCGCCTCGGCTTCGTCACCATCGACCAGATGACGAGCGCGCTCGTCAACGCCGTCGAGACCGAGCCCGACGCCGCACGCATCTTCGACGTTCCGCGGATTCGACAAGCTGTGCATTGAGCAGAACCACAAAGTCACTAAAGAGATTCTTTTCTTTGTGCCTCCGTCTCTTTGTGGTCTAATTCTGCGCGTCCACTATGGCTATCGAAACCGGCACTCGTCTGGGTCGCTATGAAGTTCGCTCCCCACTCGCCTCTGGCGGCATGGGCGAGGTCTATCTCGCGCGCGACACGGAGCTGGAGCGCACCGTCGCCCTCAAAATCCTGCGCGAAGACGTGGCCTCGAACCAGCAGCGCATGCGCCGCTTCATGCTCGAAGCGCGCGCCGTCTCCGCGCTCAATCATCCCTACATCGTCACCATCTACGAGATCGGCGAAGCGTCGGGCGCGCATTTTATCGCCACCGAATTCATCGACGGCCTGACGCTGCGCCAGCACCTACAGCAGGGACGCCTCAAGCCTGACGAAGCGATGGAGTTCGCGATCCAGATCGCCAGCGCGCTCGCGGCAACGCACGCCGCAGGCATCATTCATCGTGACATCAAGCCGGAAAACATCATGCTCCGTCATGACGGTTACGTGAAGGTGCTGGACTTCGGCATCGCCAAGCTCGAAGAGCAGACGACGGGCCATCAACCGGCCGAGCCGGAGGCTCCGACGCGCCCGATCTACACGACCGACGAGGGCATGGTGATGGGCACGCTGCGTTACATGTCGCCGGAGCAGACGCGCGGGCACGAGGTGGATGCGCGGACGGACATCTGGAGCCTGGGAGTCGTGCTGTATGAGATGCTCGCCGGGCGCGCTCCCTTCGACGCGCCGACGAGGAGCGACATCATCGTCTCGATCCTGGAGAGACAGCCGCCGCCGCTTTCTTCGCTTTCCAGCTCGGCGGAGATGCCTGCGGAGCTGGAGCGCATCGTCCTCAAAGCTTTGGCGAAGAAGCGTGACGAGCGTTATCAAACCGTCAAGGATCTGGCAATCGACCTGCGCCAACTGAGGCAGCGGCTGGATGTCATCACGGAGCTTGAGCGCACACGCGCCGCAGAGACTTCGGCCGAGATGGCGAAGGCGACGCAGGACAGCGCGCAGGTTCCGGCTCGCAGGCAGGGTCGGCGTCGGGCGATTGATTCGGTGGCGGTGCTGCCGCTGGTCAATGCTTCGCAGGACGCGAGCGCGGAATATCTCTCGGACGGCATCACGGAGAGCATCATCAACAGCCTCGCACGCCTGCCTAAGCTGCGCGTGATGGCGCGCTCGACCGTCTTTCGTTACAAGGGGCGCGAGGCCGACGCGCGCGAGGTCGGGCGCGAGCTGGGCGTGCGCGCGGTGCTCTTGGGGCGCGTCGTCCAGCCGGGCGAAGAGCGCCTGGTCATCAAGACCGAGCTGGTGGACGCGACCGACGGGGCGCTGCTCTGGGGCGAGCAGTACGACCGCCGCCTGACAGACCTCTTCGCGGTGCAGGAGGACATCGCGCGCGAGATCGTCGGACACCTGCGCCTGCATCTGACCGGAGCCGAGCGCAAGCGGCTCGCACAGCGCCCGACCGAGAACGCGGAGGCTTATCGCGCTTACCTCAAGGGCCGCCACTATCTCAACCAGTTCACGGACGAAGGACTCAAGCGCGGCATCGAATTTTTCCGCGAGGCGAGCGACATCGATCCGAACTACGCGCCCGCTTATGCCGGACTCGCGGACTGCTATTACCGTCTGTCGAACATGTCGCTCGCGCCGCGCGAGGCGATGCCTAAGGTCAAAGCGGCGGCGCTCAAGGCTTTGGAGCTGGACGAGACGATTGCGGAGGCGCACGTCTCGCTTGCGCTCGTCGCCTGCTGGTACGAGTGGGACTGGGAGAGCGCGGAAAAATCGTACCGGCGCGCGATCAGGTGCAAGCCCAACAGCGCGACCGCACACCAGCGGTATGGCGTCTACCTGGCGATGATGGGACGGCTCGACGAGTCCATAGACATGCTCCTGCGCGCGCAGGAGCTGGACCCGCTGACGCTCAAGATCAACGTCAA
>JAFBAJ010000748.1 GCA_019247865.1 Acidobacteriota bacterium | reverse complement strand
GTTGCGGTCATCTCCGGCATTGCTTGACTCACTGTCCTCTGCCTCCATCTTGTGATTAGTAGTAAGGCTGCATTGTAGCCACTCAAGGAAACCATGTAAACTTGAGTCGAAAGGATGTGCCCAACATGAGGTTCGAGTATTACCACGCAGGACTTGATGACGCGCAGAAGCTCTCGATTGACGGCACGGTCGGAAACGCCATCCATTTTTCTCACTGGGAAGGGAACGAAACTCCCGCTTCCGTTAAAGCAGACACTTCGACCGAGATCGCCCTGAACCTCGTCGCCGCGCCGGACAGAGATGAGCTGACCAAAGGCATCGAGCTGGTCACGAACAACCACTTCGACACGGACGGCGTGCTCTCCGTGTGGACTGTCCTCGCGGGCAAGCGCGCTCTGGACTTGCGCCGTGAGCTGATCGCGGCGGCGGAGGCGGGTGACTTTTCCGAGTTCACGGGCGAAAGCGGCGTCCGCGCGAGCATCGTCATACAGGGCTCCGACGACCCGATGGATGAAGCTGGCTCGCCGCTCGCGCGTCACCTCGCGGGCGCGGCCGTGCTCGATCATGCGCGCGCTTACGAGCTGGTGTTGCCCCAAGTCGAACGCGTCCTGACCCGGACGGATGATTACGAATTCCTCTGGCGCGACGTGTGGGCGCGCATCGCCGCCGCGATGGAGAGCTTTGAGCGCGGCGCGTCGCGGGTCGAAGAGTTCAGTGAAGAGAAGCTGTCGCTGATCACGCTCGCGCCGGACGTGCACAGCTCCGCCGGGTTCAAGCCGACGAAGCACGGCGCGCCCTTCACGGCCATCTCGCGTTACGCGCGCGGCGAGCTGTTCCTGATCGCGCAACCGCTCGGCGACGGGTGGAGCTATCGCGCGGATTTCCCGTACTACTCGTGGGCCGAAACAGTCGTCCGCCCGCGCATCGTGCGAAAGGATTTCAGCGCGCTCGTCGCACGGCTCAACGAGCTGGAGCGTGATTCACAAGGCACCTGGAAGATTGATAAAAGCGAGCTGGCGTCGGCGCTCAAGTTCGCAGGGCCGGATGAAGCTCCGGCTCAGTCGAGCCTTGAGCCGGACGTGGTCGCGTCCGAGACGCGCGCGGCCCTGCGCGAGGCGAGCGCGCCGGCGGCCGTCGGAGCATAGAGACTTAAAAAGTGGCTGACTGGGACGAACGTTATCGTCGCGGCGAGCACGCGACCGCTGAGCCGAGCCGCCTGCTCGTCCGCGCCGTCGAACATCTCGCGCCGGGACGCGCGCTCGACATAGCCTGCGGCGCGGGCCGTCATGCCGTGTACCTGGCCTCGCGCGGCTGGCGCGTGACGGCCGTTGACGCTTCGCGCGTCGGCGTCGAGCTGATGCAGGAGCGCGCGCGCCTCTGCGGCGCAGAGCTTGACGCGCGCGTCGCAGACCTTGAGCGCGGAGAGTTCAGGATCGAGGCCGACGCTTACGATCTCGTCTGCGACTTCTATTACCTGCAACGCGACCTCTTCGCACAGCTTCAGGCGGGCGTGTGCGCGGGCGCTCTTTTCGTCGCGGCGATTCACATGACGGACGAAGCCCCCGACCTCAAGCCGATGAATCCGGACTTTCTGCTTGAGCCGGGAGAGCTGCGCACGTTTTTTGAGGGCTGGCAGATAGAGCATTACCACGAGACGCCCACACACGACCCGGACGCGGGCGACCACACGCGCCGCACGGCGGAGATCATCGCTGTAAAGAAGTAATGCTTGACGTCATCATCATCGGCGCGGGGGCTGCGGGCTTGTCGGCCGCTCTGTGGTGCGACGAGCTGGGGCTGGATACGCTCCTGCTGGAGCAGGGAAGCGAAGTCGGCGGGCAGCTCCTTTCGATCTACAATCCGATCAGAAATTATCCGGGTGTGCAGGCGTTGAACGGGCGCGAGCTGCGCGACCTGTTCGCGGCGCAGGCCGTGGACGCGGAGTTCGATCTGTGGACTGAGACGGAGATTGAAAGCGTAGACTTGCAGGCACGCCGCGTCAGCCTGCGGAGCGGAGAGGAGTTGCAGGCGATCTCCGTCGTCATCGCGACGGGCGTGCGGCGCAGGCGGCTCGGGATTCCGGGCGAGGC
>JAFBAJ010000671.1 GCA_019247865.1 Acidobacteriota bacterium | reverse complement strand
TTCAACTTCGTTGAGCTTGCAAAGACCTCAGACCAAAGTCCTAAGACCGTCCCTCTTCCTAAGGCACGTAAGCGCCGGGCGCGGGCACGTCGCCCTGTGTGCCGAAGGCCGTCGCGCGGAACGAGCCGTCGAGGCTGTTGAGGATGTACCAGCCGCCGTCTGTGTTGCGCCAGACGGCGATATCGATTTTGCCGTCGCCGTCGAAATCCGCCGGAACCGGAAGGTCTGTGCCGCCGCCGAAGCCGATGCCCTTAAAGCCGAGCGTCGATTGCTGTATGTACCAGCCGCCAGTCTGCGGACGGAAGAGCGCCAGGTCTGCTCTCCCATCGCCGTCAAAGTCTGCGGGCACGGGCCTGTCGCCGCTCTGTCCGAACGGGTCTGCGCGGAAACCTGCGCGGCTCTGCTGGATGTACCAGGTGCCGTTCGAGGGACGAAAGACGGCGATGTCGGCGCGTCCGTCTCCGTCAAAGTCCGCGGGCGCGGGCAGGTCTCCGATAGCTCCGAAGAAGAGCCCGGTGACCGAGCCGTTGCCGCTGTTGAGGACGTACCATGCTCCGGTCGAGGGACGATAGACGGCGACATCTGCCGCCCCGTCACCATCGTAATCCTGAGCGACAGGCTTGTCGCCATTGGCTCCGAACTGCTTGCCCGCGAAGCCCGCACGGCTTTGCAGTAGATACCAGCTTCCGGCCGTAGGGCGAAAGACAGCGAGGTCTGCGCGGCCGTCTCCGTCATAATCTTCGGGCGCGGCTAGGTCGCCCTGCGCGCCGAAGGGCTGCCCGTTGAAGCCGCCGTTCGCGCTGTTGAAGTAGTACCAGAAGCTCGTGCTCGGACGAAAGACAGCGAGGTCTGCTTTGCCATCGCCATCGAAGTCAAAGCGCGGCCGAACGGTGATGACGCTCATGCATGAAGTGTGACCGGCAATGTAGCCTGTGATGGAGTCGCGCGAGGTCTGACAGAAGGTCAGGACGCTGTTCGGCCCGCTGCTCGATGCCATGATCGTCCCGGCGCATCCGGGCGCGGTGTCTGGATGCGCTGCGGGAGCGCCGAGGCTGTGGCCGATCTCGTGCGCCGAGAGGATGAATTTCTGTGGAGCATCGACGACGCGGCCGTGTATCCCGTAAGCGTTGCCCGGCGTCTGCGTGTTGCAGACCTGCCCGACGAAGGTCAGCCCGGAGAGGCTGATCACCTGCGCGCCCGACCAGAGATGCGCCAGGTCACGCTGCACGTTCGTGAAATTCGTGTTCCAGTAATTTTTGAAGCTGTTCAGCAGATTGACCTGACTGGAGTTGTCGTAAGGGTCTGCCGTTGCCCAGGCATTCTGAAAAGTGATGGCGAAGGTCACTCCGATCTCGCGCCGGTAGACGAGGTCCACCTGATTCATGATGCCCCGGATTTCACTGTTCGCTTGCTCCGTGCCGCCCGCCAGCGTCACGTACTCGTTATCCGCGTCCGTCGCCAGCTCGATGAGGCGCAGATTGAAAGCCTGCACTTCAGGAGCGGCCGTTGCGCGCGCCGCCACGCCCTGCACAGCCGCGTCCAGACGCTCGTTCAGAGTCTCGTTGCCGCATGAAACGTTGGCCCCCTTGAGCACGTCGGCAGAGTTGTAGAGCAGGATGTCATCGGCCGCTGCCGCCGTCGAATAGCGGCGCGCGGGCTCGACGAAATAGCTGGCGTCGGGCGTCAGGATCAAGCCCTCAAAATTTTCTCCGTCGATGGTGAAGGCCGCGACCGCGTTCTCCATGCCCGTCACGGAGCCCCTGTAAGTGTTGACTGGATCGGGCTCGATGGCGCGCACAGCGCCGCCCGGCAGCTTCTCTTCCGCGCGATAGCCGGGAGCGCGCATGTCATGCGGCTCCAGCACGAGCTGATAGGTCTTGTCGCCCGTGGAGAGCGTGACCCGGCCCGTCGCGCGCACCTGTTCTGCGGCGCGCGCAGGCGCGAGCTTGAACAGCTCGCGTTTGCGAAAGACCTGGTCGAGGTCTGCGTCACGCCGCGCGGCATCCTGCTTTACGTCCTGCTTTCCATCCTGTTTTCCGATGCGCGCCGCGGAGGTCTTCTTTGTGACGGACACGGCCACCAGGGCGCAGGCGATGAGAAGCACGCAGGCCATCCGAAATTTTCTTGTCGGCATAATCATTCAACTCCTTACGAGGGGAACTCTTTTCAGCTCAAGAGTCCGGAAAACGAGCGACGACGCCTTTGATCGCTGAGCTTATCAACTGGGAGTTATGACGATGGGCGCTTTAATTACAAACGGAAGCTGGGCGATGAAAACATTAGTCGCATCAAATGCGGATGTCAACCGCGAGAAATCGGTGCAGATTGAGGCGCGCTAAGCTCGCGCCGCCAGCGTGGCCGCGAGCGAGCGAAACATCTCGCGCCCGTCGGGCGAGCCCAGAAGGTCTTCGCACGCGCGCTCCGGATGCGGCATCAGGCCGAGCACGTTGCGCGCCTGATTACAGATACCCGCGATGTTGTCGCGCGAGCCGTTCGGGTTGGACTCTGCGGTCGGCTCGCCCTGCGTGTTGCAGTAGCGAAAGATGATGCGGTCTTCGCGCGCCAGCTCTTCGAGCGTCGCGTCGTCACAGACGTAGTTGCCATCTGCGTGCGCGATGGGAATCCGCAGGACGTTGCCCGCGTTGAGCTGGTTGGTGAAAGGCGTCTCGGTGGTTTCGACGCGGACGTTGACGTGCTCGCAGATGAAGTGCAGGTCGCGGTTGCGGATCAAAGCGCCCGGCAGCAAGCCCGCCTCGCAGAGAATCTGAAAGCCGTTGCAGATGCCGAGCACCAGCCCGCCGCGCGCGGCAAACTCCGTGACCGAATTCATCACCGGCGAAAACCTGGCGAGCGCGCCCGCGCGCAGATAGTCGCCGTAAGAAAAGCCGCCCGGAATAATCAGCGCATCGTAAGCACGCAGGTCCGTCTCTCGATGCCAGATAAAATCGACCGGCTGGCCGACGTGCTTCGAGATCACGTGATACGCATCATGATCGCAGTTCGAGCCGGGAAAAACTATGACGCCGAATTTCAATGCCTCAATCTCCACTGGAAAGTTTTGCCACACGCCGGCGCGTTGGCTTTGAACTTTATCACGCCTTGTTCGCGCGTCGCTAGTGCTCTCAGAGTCGGGTACTGGTTCAGTTTGAAAAACAGTCTCACGCAAAGGCGCAAAGGCGCAAAGTAAAGCACGCAAGAAACAAGAAGCACTCAACACCCTGGCGCTTTTTCTTTGCGCCTTTGCGCCTTTGCGTGAGATTCTTCCTTCTGCTTTTTCAGACTGACCCATGATCCGGAGTCGCCCGCGTAAATCTCGCCTTGAGCGTAAATCTGGGCTAAGATGATCGGCCATTCTAAGGTCTGTCATCCAGTCCTAACTATTCAGAGCGGATGCCTAAACTCAACGACCAGATCGGCCCATATGTGCTCGTCAGTAAATTGGGGCGCGGCGCTTTCGGCGTCGTCTGGCTGGCTGAGAAACGCACGGCCATCACCACCACCCGTGTCGCCATCAAAATTCCCAATGACGAAGAGATTGATCTGGAAGCCGTGCGACAGGAGGCCGCGCTCTGGGTCCATGCGAGCGGCCATCCCAACGTCCTGCCCATTATTGATGCCGATATTTATGACGAGCAGATCATCATCGTCAGCGAATATGCGCCGGACGGCTCGCTCTCAAAGTGGCTGGAAAAGCATGGCGGCAAAGCTCCTTCGATTGACTCGGCCATAGACATCACGCTCGGCATCCTGTCCGGCCTCGAACATCTGCACGAGCGCAGCATCATTCACAGGGATTTGAAGCCGGACAACATTCTCCTGCAAAAGGAGACGCCGCGACTGGCCGATTTCGGCATCGCACGCATTCTCAAAACCACTTCCAGAAGCACCGTTGCGACCGGCACTCCGGCTTACATGCCGCCGGAGGCATTTGATGGGAAACGCTCGGAGCAAACGGATATCTGGTCTGCCGGAGTCATCTTTCACCAGTTGCTGACAGGCGGCCTGCCCTTTCCTCAGACCGATATGCCGTCGTTATTGATGGCTATCGTGACGAAAGAGCCGGAGCCTTTGCCGGACTCGATTCCAGAGCCGCTCAGGGGCGTCGTCGCAGGCG
>JAFBAJ010000635.1 GCA_019247865.1 Acidobacteriota bacterium | reverse complement strand
TTCAACTTCTGATTGGATTTTGTCTGTGGGCTACTTTATTATGTTGAGCGGGATGTGAGAATTTAGCGACAATTTTCTGTCATCGTTCGCCAGGCATACCCCCGTAACTCCTCCGGTTTCAATTGCATCAAAGCAGAGATGAGAGGCGCGAAAGCTTTGAAAGAGATGACGACTGAGAACGGCGCTGGCACATTTTATGACCGGATCGCGGGGCTGTATGACGTGACCTTCAAGTTCAATGGTTACGGGCGCTCGCTGGAAAAATATCTGCGCAAGCATCTGCCGCCGCTCCCGCACGGGGCGCGCGTGCTCGATGCAGGATGCGGGACGGGCTTGCTCACGCTCTCGCTTTTGAAGGCCATCAAGCGGCCGGTGAACATCACGGCGGTCGATCTCTCGGCCTCTTCGCTCGTGACGGCGCAGAAGGCTGTGGCAGAGAAGTTCGGAGACTCGCCGCGCATCGGCTTCACGCAGGCCAACGTGCTGGCGCTTCCCTTCGCGGATGATTCGTTCGAGATGGTTTTGACGAGCGGCGCGCTCGAATACGTTCCCTTGCGCGATGGTTTGAGCGAGCTGGCGCGCGTGCTCGCGCCCGGCGGCTACATGCTGCACCTGCCCGTCCGGCCGTCACCCGTCAGCAAGCTGCTCGAAGTGATGTTCCACTTCAAGGCTCATCCACCGCAGGTCGTCGCCGAAGACACGCACCGTTATTTTCGCATCCTCAAACACTATCGCTTTCCGCCCCTCGACCCCATCGGCTGGTCCAAGACCGCCATCCTGGCTCAAAAAGTATAGAAGAAGTCCCAAGTCTCAAGTCTCAAGTCCCAGGTCAAGAACATGTCTTTGACCTGAGACTTGGGACTTTTAGACTTGGGACTTGGGACTTATTTAACGGGGACTAGGCGGAGGATGCGGTCGTCGTCTCTGGCGGGCGTGCCGCGTCCGTCTTTGTTGGAGGTCGAGAAGTAGAGCGCGCCGTCCGGGCCTTCGGCCACGTCGCGGATGCGGCCGTACTGCGAGAGCAGCAGTTTTTCCTGGCTTGCGACGCTCCTTCCATTGAGGACGACGCGGATGATGGCTTCGCCTTTGAGACAACCGAAGAAGAAGTTGCCTTTGAACTGCGGAAAGGCGTTGCCGCGATAGAACATGCCGCTCGCGGGCGCGACCGCGGGCGTGTATTCGAGGAGCGGCGACTCCATTCCGGCGCGCGTCGCTTGATGATGAATCGCGGGCCAGCCGTAGTTCTTCCCGCGCTCGATGATGTTGACCTCATCGCCGCCGCCCGGGCCGTCAAAGCCCGACGGGCCGTGCTCCGTCTCCAGCATCAGGTTCGTCCCAGGCTGCCAGTCTATGCCCTGCGGATTGCGATGCCCGTAGGTGTAGATTTCCGGTCGCGCTCCCTTCTGCCCGACGAACGGATTGTCGGACGGAACCGTGCCGTCGTCATTGAGGCGCAGGATTTTCCCGCCGAGCGAATCCATTTGCTGTGCGATCTCCCGGTCGGTCGCGTCGCCGGTCGTGATGTAGAGCTTGCCGTCGGGGCCGAAGCGCAGGCGCGTCCCGGCGTGATTCTGCGCGGCCGGAATGTTCTCGATGATGAGCTGGCGTTCGGTCAGGGCCGTCCCGGTCTCGCGGAAACGCACGACGCGGACGCGCGGCTGCCCGTCGCTGAGATAAGCGTAAGCCAGATAGAGTTGATGATTCTCCGCGAACTTAGGATGGAGCGTGAGCCCCATGAGGCCGCTTTCGGCCTTAGGCTCAACGTCCGCGATGGTGGCTAAAGGCTCCGCGCGCAGCTTGCCGTTCTCGTAGACGCGCACGCGTCCAGGCCGCTCTGTAAAGATCATCCGCCCGTCCGGCGTGAAGACGATGGACCAGGGAACAGTCAGCCCGCTGACCACCGTCTCGACGCGAAAACTCACTTTGTCGGCTTGCGTGCTGGCTGTCTCGCCAGTGCCTCTGCCCGGCGGAGGCTGGCCGCAGGCCGCGGCGCAGCAGAAACCGATGAGAATGATGCTGTAAAGAATATGCCGCATAAGCTCCCTCTCTTCGATGAAAAAATCAGCCACAGAGACACAGAGACACAGAGTGAACTAAAAAGTATGAATGGCTTTATTCTCTGTGTCTCTGTGGCGATAACTATCTTACATCCTTCTATCTCTGAGGGGGCATTGCGATTTCAGTGTTGGATGTATTCGTGCAGCAATTTGAGCTCGTCGCCCTGCTCGCTCAGTTCGACGCGCATCAGGTCGCGCATCGAGAGCATGCCGACCCAGCGTTCGCCGTCCACGACCGGCAGGTGGCGGCGGCCGATGCGCTCCATTCGTTCGAGCGCCTCGTGCGGCGTGTCGCCGGTCTCGATCACTGCGCGCAGCTCGCTCATCACCTCTTTGATGGTGAGTCCGGCCGGGTCGCGTCGCGGCAGGACGATCTGATGGAGCAGGTCGCGCTCGGTCAGGATGCCGACCAGCCGCCCCTCTTCATTGAGCACGCAGACGCCGCCGATCTTCCGACTCGCCATGAACTCAGCCGCCTCCAGAACCGTCTCCGTGATGCGCACGGAATAGGGCTCGCGGTCGCGTATCACATCATTAATCGTCATCATGTCAGCCTGTTACTCCTCCTCTGTGATGTCGCGCTTGCGGGAACACATTATAATGAGTCGCGCTCGCTCGTCGTCAATCAAAAAAAATCTCAGGCTCTACGCTGCCGCCCTCAGGGCATGGCGAGCGGCTTGGCGCGCACGCTGTCGATCAGTTCCTTGAGGCCCGCGTCCGAATTGTTGTGGCGAAAACGGTAGCGATCCGTGAGCTTCACCATCCAGTCTGTCTTCTGCTGCTGAAAGCGGGCCTGCATCTGCGGGTCTGCGTCGGCGTAAGCCACCGCGCGTGCGAAGGCGTCGATCACAGGGTCGAGCAGAGCGTTGACCTGTTCGAGCGCGGCCTTGCTCTCCGGCGTCTCTTCCTTGCCGTCGTACTTGGCGTTGTAATCGCTGCGCTGCTTCTCGAACTCCTGGCTCCGCAGGGTCGCCAGATAGTAATAGAGCAGCGGGTCTTTTTTCGGCGGGGCTTCGTACTGCGCGGCCTTGCTCAGGAAGATGACGGAGTCGCGCGGCGTGGTGCGAAAGGTCATCAGGCCGAGCGAGTAGTTGAGCCAGCCGAGCGTCTCTTCCTTGCTGGCGAAGGGCTTCCAGTCCGGCGGGACTTTCCCGGCTTCGAGCAGTTGGATCGCCTTCCTGGCATAAGCCATCGCATCGGTAGTGAAGTCCGTGTTGCCGGAGGCCGAGGTGACCATTCCGGCGTAGCCGAGCGCGGTCAGGATTCGGAGGTTCTCCGGCTCGGTCGCGAGCACCTGTTTGCCGAGCGCATACGCTCCCGGATAATCCTTCTCGCGCCCGTACACCTTGACCAGCACCTCTGTCGGGCGCATCTGCTCCTCAAAGCGCGCTACCCAGGCTTTGATCTCTTTGGCCTTCGCGTCCGTGTCGTTGGGATATTTTTGCAGATACTCTTTGGCGGCATCGTACGCGAGCTTCTGCGCGTTGATGTCGCCCGCCATGTTCTTATGAAACTTCTCGTACAGCGAGTTCTTGTCATCCTGCACGACGGCGCGCGCAGGCACGGCGCGCACGCCCGCGCCCTGCGCCGAGAGGGGGAGGAGCGCGACGAGGGCTAACAGAGAAAGGGCGATATAGCTCGCAAGCTTTTTCATGATCCGACTCTCCTTCAAGCGATTCTTCATGGATACCTGCTCCGCTCTGCGCGGATGCTCAAAACATTAACATGCGATGTCAGGGAGTGTGTCTCGGACAATAAGATGAATCGTGGGGGCAAGTCAACTTTCACCCGCGGGCAACACGGCCTCGATGCTGTGGAGCATGACGAAGACCTGATCGCGCGCGTCCTCGTCGGTCTTCCTGATGTTGAGCGCGACATAGTCGTTGGTGACCTCTGCCACAGCGCCCTCATAGATGCCGCCCGAACGGGACTTGATCGTAAGGCGTTGCCCCCGATAACGTCGTAACAGATTTTCGGTGTATTGAAAGCCCATCCTGCGCTCCTCGTTTAGGTTAGAGATTCCGAGAGCCTTCTATCGTTCGGTTACTGTAACTTGAAATTGTAATTGATGAGGACGGAAACCTTGATCGGCTTGCCCTCCAGCAGTGTCGGCTCAAGGCGCACCGCGCGCGCTGCTTCCAGCGCTGCCGGAGCAAGCAACGGATGGCCGCTCTTGATCTGAGCCGCCACGACTTTGCCCTCTTCGTCGATCACGACCCACACGGTGACGTCGCCCGAGACATGCGCCGTTTTGGCTTCCGCAGGATAAGTCGGCTGTGGGATTTTAGTGCCCGGAGGTAAAGTCACAGGCTCGTTCGACGCGCTCCCGTAGACAATCTTCCCATCCCTCTGCTGCTGCTTCAGGTACTGCTCGACCTCGCCCAGCCCTTTGCCCTCGCCCGGCAGGAGCTTGAAAGAATCAAGATATCTGGCCGCGACCGAATCATAATACCTGATCGTCTCAGCAGA
>JAFBAJ010000555.1 GCA_019247865.1 Acidobacteriota bacterium | reverse complement strand
CGCGTCGAAGAGCTCTCCGGCGGGCAGCAGCAGCGCGTCGCCATCGCACGCGCGCTGGCGATGGAGCCCGAAGTGATCCTCTTTGACGAGCCGACGAGCGCGCTCGACCCGCAGCTCATACAGGAAGTGGCGCGGATGCTGCGCGCGCTCGACGATCTCGGCAAGACTTTAGTCGTCGTCTCGCACGACATGAACTTCGCGCGGCGCATCTCGGATCAGGTCATCTACTTTGAGGGCGGCCACGCGGTCGAGTCCGGCACGCCCGCGGAGGTCTTCGGCAATCCGCAGCAGGAAGAGACGCGCGCCTTCATGCGCAGCTTTCATGAAGACGATGTCGCGCCGCGGATTGCCGACGCGCCGGACCCGGCCGCCAAACCTGACCCTCAGATGGGCACTCGCGCCACACTCGGACAGGAAGAATAAGCGAATATGAACCTGAACCGCCTGCGGCGCACAGCCGCACTGCTCCTGCTGTTCCTGCTCTGTCCGCTACAGGGCTTTGCGCAATCCGCGCTGCAACGCATACGCCAGTCGGGCGAGCTGCGCATCGGAACCGACGCCACCTACCCGCCGCTCGAATCTGCGGAGGGCGGACAGTTCACAGGCTTCGAGATCGACCTCGGCAAGGCGGTCGCGCGCGAGCTGGGCGTCAAAGCGAATTTCATCAACGCCAGCTTCGACGGCATCTTTCCGGCCCTCCAGAACGGCTCGTTCGACATCGTGCTCTCGTCCGTCACGATCACGCCCGAACGCTCCGCGGCGATGCTCTTCTCAGACCCCTACTACGACTCCGGGCAGATCATCGCCGTCCGCAACGAGACGCAGGGCATCAGCACGCCGGACGACCTCAAGGGCAAGAAGATCGGCGTCCAGATCAACACCACCGCGCAGTACGACCTGGAAAAGCGCGAAGGCGTGCAGGTCACCAGATACAACACGATTGACCTTGCGCTGACAGACCTCCGCAACGGGCGCATCGATGCGGTCGTCTGCGACGTGCCGGTGTTGAAGTACATGATTCGCCAGAGCTTCCGCGAGCTGAAGACCGTCGGCTATCGCTTCACGGACGAAAAGTTCGGCATCGCCATCGCGCGCGGCAACGAAGATTTGCAGCAGGCGATCAACACCGCGCTCAAGAAGATCAAGGAGACCGGCGAGTACAATCAGATACATGAGCAGTGGTTCGGCGAGGCGGCCGAGCGCACGGCCGAAGAGCAGGCGAGCAAGACCCAGCCGCGCGTCTTCGACACGAGCATCATCAAGCGGACGTGGCCCATCTTTCTGCGCGGCGTCTGGCTGACCGCGCAGCTCGCTTTCCTGAGCCTGATCTTAGGCTTGCCGATCGGGCTCCTGCTGGCGCTCGCGCGCGTCCAATCTTCAAAACTGCTCAAGGCTCCGGCGGCCTTCTACGTCGAAGTCATGCGCGGCACGCCGCTCCTGGTGCAGATTCTCTTCATCTACTTCGTGCTGCCGTACTTTCATATCTTCCTGCCGGCCTTCACGAGCGGCGTCATCGCGCTGACCCTGAACAGCGCGGCCTATATCTCCGAGATCTTCCGCGCGGGCATTCTCTCGATTGACGCGGGGCAGATGGAGGCGGCGCGCGCGCTCGGCATGTCGCACGCGCAGGCGATGCGGCGCATCATCCTGCCGCAGACCTTTCGCCGCGTCGTCCCGCCGCTGACGAACGAAGGCATCGCGCTCCTCAAAGACTCGTCGCTCGTCTCGGTCATCGGCCTGACGGAGCTTGCGCGCAGCGGGCAGGAACTCGCCAGCCGCTACGCCGCCCCGCTCACCATCTGGCCGGTCGTCGCGATTCTTTATCTGTTACTCACTTTCCCGCTGACGCGAATCGCGGAGTATCTCGAAAGGCGTTGGCGTCCGGTGACCAGATCGTGAAACGTTTTCAAACTCAACTTTATGAAAATACTGGTTCTCGGCGCGGGCCGGATGGGGCTCGGCGCGGTCTATGACTTAATTCATAACTCGGAGACGGAAGCTGTCACGGTCGCAGACCTCGATCTTGAGCGGGCGCGTGCGGTCGTCGAGACGGTGAAGAGCGCGAAGCTCACGCCCGCGCCGATTGATGTCGCGGATGAGAACGCGGTCGTGGACCTGATGCGCGGGCACGATGCGGCCATCAGCTGTGTGACCTATTTTCATAACCTGCGGCTGGC
>JAFBAJ010000441.1 GCA_019247865.1 Acidobacteriota bacterium | reverse complement strand
CATCCCGCAGCCTGTGTCCGCCAGCTCGACGAAGACCTGCGGCGGCCCATCTGCTTTCGCCTCCACGCCGGTCGTGACGTGCAGCTCGCCGCCCTGCGGCATCGCGTCGAGCGCGTTGTTGATGAGATTGATAAATGCCTGTTGCAGGCGATCCGCGTCGCCTTCGATGAGCGGCGTGCCTTCATCGAGCGTCGCGGCGAGCCGCACGCTGCGCTCGTCGAGCGCAGGGGCGATGGTGTCGAAGATGCGCCGCAGGAGCTCGTTCAGGTCGAGCGGCGTCAGCTCGCCGGTCTCCGTGCGCGTGCGGTCGAGCATCTGGCGGACGATGCGCTCGATGCGTTCGATCTGCTCGGTGATGGTTTGCAGGCGGGACTGCGCGGCCTGCGGATTGTTGTGCAGGCTCGCGCGCAGGAGCTGGACGTGGCCGCTGATGAGATTGAGCGGCGTACCGACTTCGTGCGCGAACTGCGCGGCGGTCTGTCCGGCCGCCGCCAGCCGCTCCAGCTCCGTCAGGCGGCGCGTCGTGTGCCACAGCTCCAGGTTCGTGTCTTCCAGCTGCTCGTTGCGCTCCTGCAATTCGGCGGTCGCCTCGCTGACGCGCTCTTCGAGAAGTTGCTGTTGCGCCTTGCGCTCGTCCGTCATCTCGCGGAGCTGGCCGATCATGCTGTTGAATTCGAGCGAGAGCCGCCCGATCTCGTCCGGCGCGCGCGCCGCGACCTTCACATCGAGCGCGCCCGCCTTGGCGCTCGACATGGCGTTGAGCAGGCTCTCGATGGGACGGTAGATCAGGTAGCGAAAGAGCAGGTACGTGGCGAGCGTGATCAGCAGGATGGCCGCGAACGCGATCCAGGCGGCGCTGCGCACAAAGCGCACGGCGATGGAGGGCACATCATCCAGCCGCTCCACGACCTCGACCGCGCCGCTCACGCGCCCCTGCTCGCTGACGGGAGCGAAGACGCGATAGAGCGCATCGTTGACGCCGTTGGGGCGCTCGCTGGTGACCTTCGATTGCATCCCGCTGCGCAGAGCGGCTTTGGTGTCTTCCGGAATCTCTGCGGCGGGCAGGCTCCCGGCCGCCGCCGCGCGCTCAACGAAGAGGCCGCCGCTGCGCTCCCAGATGCGCACGCTGACGATGTTCGGTCGCGCCGTACGCACCATGCCCGCCGCACGCGCCATCTCGTCGGCATCACGCGGCAGCGACATGTTGCTGATATGCTCCGCGAGGCTGGACGCCTGATCCTCCGCCAGCGCTTTCTGGTCTTCGCGCACCAGATTGACGACCCGCGCGCTGATCGTAAAGAGCGCGGTCGCCAGCACCGCCAGAGTGATGGCGGAGGCCAGCAGCGTCGTCTTCGTATGTAGCTTGAGCGGGCGCATCGGAATCCAATAAGACGGAACCAGTATTCTGCTCCGAGACTTTTAGAAGAGCAAGATGCGTACCACGTTAGTAGTGTCCTAAAATGTTTTTCTCTGTGTCTCTCAGCGACTTCTCTGCGCCTCTGCGGTGAGCTGATGATACAAAATACTCAACGCCGCAGGCGCAGAGTTCACGCAGAGCAAGCGCAGAGAGTTGAATGTAGGTCACCACCACCACGTTCCGGTGTTTGAGAGGGATGCTGAAAAGGGCTTGCGGGTCGAGCGCGTTGGGCAGAGCTTTGCTCAGAATAAAGGAACCTCTATCATGTCCGTGCGTGATAAAACAGTCGTCCCGGAACTTTTCACACATTTTCACACAGAAGGACTCACACATGAAAATCAAAGTGAGATTTTTTCCGGCGGTGGTTTGCATCGTGGTGCTTTTCAGCATTCCATCATTCGCTCAAAATTCCTCTCCCAAGACAGCTTCCGTCGACACAGTAGTCAGCGAGCTCGGGCTGTTGCGAGAATCGCTCGATACGCTGAACGTCAGACTGCGCGAGATCAACGAAAGGGTGCTCACGCTCAATCCGAATAAGAGTGAGTCGACGCCTGACAAACAGAATCGCGCTTCGCTCAGCCTGGACATCCTGACGCGCGCCGAACAGCGCGCCGAGTTGTTGCGGCGGCAACTGCTCGAACTCGTTGAAAAAGAGACCACGCTGAAGAGCCGTCTCTTCCAGATCGAAGAGGAGATACGTCCGGAAAATATAGAGCGCTCGACGAGCATGAACGGAACGACGCGCACGGCGGAGATGCGTGAGATGCGGCGCAAAGTCCTGGAAACGGAGCGCAGAGGAGTCGTCGGCCTGCTCAGTCAAATAGCAGAGGGACGCGACCGCCTCGAAGAAAACGTGCGGCAGGCAGACGCGCTGGTCGCAAAGTTGCGGCGGAGCCTCCTTCCTCTAATCGAAAGGGAAGCGGAGCGCCTGAGCGGCTCTATCGGCAATTAAAAAATATGTAAAAGTGTTCGATCAATCCTGATGACCTGGAGGGCTTTGATGAAAGCCATGTTGACTGCGATGCGAAACGCGTTGCTGGCTGCCGCGATGCTCTCTCTCCCCAACGTTACGGCAACGGCGACTTCCCTGAAGACCAACGACTCTGCGCCGACGCAGAGCGTTCATCCCTTCGTCTTTCACAGCGGGTTCTGGATCAACCTGCACCACTTCCTCTACGAGCAGGCGCTCTCGCGCAAGCAGGCCGCCGGCTCTAAAGAGGTCAAAGAGAGCGTCCCCATCCCCGTCGACCAGCGCACTCCAAAGGAGCGGCAACTGTGGGACGCGGCCGTCGATTATTACCTCAGGAACATCATCAAGCGCGACCTGCTCTTCGATGACGAGCTGGTCAAAATTAACGATCAACTTTCCGACTCGGAGGCTGCGCGCGACCTGAGCGGGTCCGGCATCAACAGCGACCTGGTCAAAGTCCTGGAGAACGTCGCTCCTGTGTATCGCGTGCACTGGTGGCCGCAGCATGACCGCGCCAATCGCT
>JAFBAJ010000398.1 GCA_019247865.1 Acidobacteriota bacterium | reverse complement strand
ACCGCCGGATTCTCCGCGATCCAGTTCGGTCTCTCGGACGACAAGCCTGTCTTCGCCGACTACGACGGCGACGGCAAGACGGATGTCGCGGTCTTCCGGCCTTCGACCGGCTTCTGGTACTGGCTCGGCAGCAGCGACAACGGCTTCCGCGGAGTCCAGTTCGGCCTCAGCACGGACGCTCCTTCGCCCGGCGATTACGACGGCGACGGCAAGTCCGACCTCGCTGTCTTCCGTCCGTCCGAAGGCAAGTGGTACGTGCTCCAGAGCACCACCAACTCGCTGCGCGTGCAGACCCTCGGCACCACCGGCGACCTCTCCGTCCCCGGAGCCATCGTGCCGTAACTCATAAAAATGAGCGTGGCCGCTCAAAGCGGAGTGATGAAGTTTCAGTCTTCATCACTCCGCTTCTAGTTTCAGGGTAAGTAGTAATGCCCGACGCCCGTTCGGGCATCTAATAATAGTTAGCTTGCTTTCTTTGTAGTGAGGCTGAAGCTTATGTCAAATGCAGGCGTTCATAATCGAAACGTGATTGATTTAGTCAGTCATAACCCTCAGACCGATATTGTCTCAATCGGAATGGTTGAGGAACGTGAATGGGATGGCTCAGAACAGCGGCTGCTTGAACTTGAGGCTAAGATTCAAAACTATTTCTCATTTTTTATCGATGGTCAGTTTGCTCAAATGTATCCTGCTTATGTTGGCAAGCCTGTTGAAATGCGGTTGTTCTGTTCAACCATGCCTGATACTGAAACGAATCACTTTATTGAACAGGTGAAATTGAAACTTGCTGAATATAATATTGGCTTTGTTGTATCGCAGTTGAAATGATGTGATTACTTCAACAATTAAAACATTCGTTTACTTGCCAATTATTGAGCGAGTTAATAAGTTCAATGTGTCGCCTGGAATGGCGCGCTCGTTAAATTCTTTGCTCGTCTGTGGCACTTCATCCTCTCTTTCGCCACAGTTTTGCAGCACGCTCCTGCTGTAATGCTTAGCCAGTTACCCGCCACATGCTTCAGTAATTTTTTTAAGGAGAGAGTGTTGTGATGCGTAAGAGCGTGTCCTTGATTGTGCTCTGCGGAGTGGTGGCGGTGGCGGCGGCGAAGGCTTACGGCGCGAGCCGCGAGAAAGAGAAGTTGCGCGTCGTGCGGTCGGTTGAGCTGGGAAGGTACATGGGGCGTTGGTACGAGATCGCGCGCTTTCCGAACCGTTTTCAGAAATCCTGCGCGGGCGAAGTGACTGCGACTTATACCTTGCGCAATGACGGGAAAGTGACCGTGCTCAACCAGTGCCGCGCGGCTTCGGGCCAGCTCAAATCGGCCGCCGGAAAAGCTAAGGTCGCGGACCCGTCGACGAACGCCAAACTCCGCGTGACCTTCGTCAAGTCCCTCTTCTTCTGGCCGTTCGGCGGCGACTACTGGATCATTGACCTCGGCCCCGATTACGAGTACGCGGTAGTCGGCGAGCCGGGGCGCGATTACCTCTGGGTCCTGTGCCGCACGCCGCACATGGACGAGAATCTGTACCGGCAGATCGTGCGCCGCATCTCCGCACAGGGCTATCAGGTCGAGCGGTTGGTGAGGACGCGGCAGGAGCAGTAATCAGCGCTTCCACAAGTTCTGCGAAGGGATGCGGAGCGCGCGGTTGAACTTGCTCGAAGCGTTCTCCCAGGCGATGACTTCGGTCAGCTCGACGATGGCGTCGTCTTCGTAAAATCGGCGGAGGCGCGCGAAGAGCTCGTCCGTTACCTCGCGCCCGGTGATGGTCATGCTGTCCGCGTATTCGAGCGCGACCCGCTCCGCTTCATCGTAGAGCGGGCTCGACGGATAGTCCGGAAGGGCCAGGATTTTCTCTTCGCTCACGCCCAGCTCGCTGCCCACGGCAGCGTTGATGTCCTGTCAAAACTCGCAGCCGTTGAGCGACGCCACGCGGCGGTTGATGAGCGCCTGCAGGCGTCCGTCGATGAGCCCTGAGCCGTCGAGCCCCGTCCACATCGCGCGCACGCCGCGAAAGATCGTCGGGCGTCGTGCGTAAACGAGGTGATTCAGGAGCGGCGCGCCCCACTTTTTCTCCTGCGCCGCAAAGACCCTGCGCGTGTAATCGTCTGCCTCGTCCGGATGCTGACCAGCGATTCTTGCCATCTCTCTGTAATCTCCCTGCAAGAGCCTGGATAACTTTCCGTTCAGGTATACATGAAATCGAAGCGGTCGTCACATCACTTTTTCTTATGGCGCGGGGGGCGGCTGCGAGCCGTCCGAGATTTCGTAAAAATATATCTCTTCCGACAAACGGGCCGCGGGAGGCACGCATCACAGAATGAGAATCGCAGGATTTTCCCAAAAGGTCTGCGATTTGCCTTTGTCCGGACAGATACTGAACCATCAGGAGCTCCTCCCCAGGCCCGCCATTACTTCCTTGAATCGTGGAAAGGATCAGGCCATGCCGAAATCGAAAGATACTCTTGATCGCATCAATATCAACACGCCCTGCGAGGCCGACTGGGACGAGATGGTCGGCAACGACATCGTGCGCTTCTGCAAGCACTGCAACCTCAGCGTGCATAACCTGTCGGAGATGACTAGACGCGAAGCGATGCGGCTCGTGCTGGATTCCAATGGACAGCTCTGCGCACGGTACGTGCGTCGTCCCGATGGAAAGATTCAGACGACAGACCTCGTGCTCCATCAGATCCAAAAGGCCAGACGCCGCGCCTCGCGCCTCGCCGCCGGAGCTTTCACCGCCGCGCTCAGCCTTTCGTCGGGCATCGTCGCCGCAGCCCAAACTCCTGCCAACGCGCCCGCCATCAATGAGACCAACGCGGCCGCAGTGCTCAAACAGGGGCGCATCAAAATCACCTACACCGGCAGCGTGACCTTGACCGGGACGGTCATAGACCCAAACGGAGCGGTCGTGGCCGGAGCCAACGTCAGGCTCGTGAACGAACAGACCGGCACCGAGCGGCAGACGACGACCAATGACGAGGGCCTGTACCTGCTCGAAGGTGTGGACGAAGGAAGCTTCACGCTCAAGATTGCCGCCAGCGGCTTCGCCACCGCAGAGGTACACAGTATCAATCTACAGGCGGGCGAGGAAAAGGTCGTTGATCAGCAGCTCAGTATTGCGACGGAGGTGGCGATGGGCGGCGCGGTCGCGTTCATCGCGCCGGAAGAGCCTTTGCTGGCGGCTGTGTTGAGAGAAGATGTCGCGGAGGTCAAAGGGCTGCTCGCGGCGGGCGCGGATGTCAATGTGCTGGACAAGGATTACAACATGACGCCGCTCGCGCAGGCCGTTTCGCAGGGCCACCGCGAGCTGGTCAAGCTCCTGCTCAGCGCCGGCGCGGATGTCAACGCGCGGAACAGGGAAGGACTGACGCCTTTGATGGAGGCGAGCACCCAGGCCGACGTTGAAGTCCTGCGCTACCTGCTCGACGCCGGGGCGAAAATAGAGCTTCGGGATGATGAGGGCAAGACCGCGCTGCATCATGCCGTGGACGAGGCCGATGCGGAAGTCCTGCAAGCCCTGCTCGACGCGGGCGCGAGCGTTGACGCGCGGGACGAAGCGGGCCGGACGGCTCTCATGCGCGCCGCCGAAACCGGGGAAGAGGATGACCTCGTCGTCCTGCTCAAAGCCGGAGCCAGCGTCAACCTGCGCGACGAAGAGGGCAAGACCGCCCTCGGCCGCGCGAAAGAGAACGGCTCCGGCGAAGCCGTGGACATCCTCACGGCCTACGGCGGCGTCGAATAAAACAGATTAACCACAGAGGACACAAGAGGAGCACAGAGGACATCACCTGAATCCTCTGTGCTCCTCTTGTGTCCTCTGTGTTGAAGATGCTTTGGGGTGGTAAAATAATCGCGCATGAATCAAGCGGTACAACTATTGGGGCTCACGGCTGAGGAGCTGGTCGCGCTGGTCGCAGAGATGGGCGAGCCAGCCTATCGCGGGCGGCAGATTTTTCAGGCGATGCAGCACAGGCGTCTGCGCTCGTTCGAGTTGATGACCGACCTGCCTAAGGAGTTTCGCGCGCGGCTCGCTGACGCGGCCGCCGTCTCGACGCTCAAGGTCGAATCGCGTTACATCTCGGAGGACGGCACGCGCCGTTATCTGATGAAGACGCACGACAACCTGCCGGTCGAAACCGTCTTCATTCCGGAAGAGCGGCGCGACACCATCTGTTTCTCCTCGCAGTCGGGCTGCCCTCTGCAATGCGATTTCTGTTTGACAGCGAAGCTCGGACTGCTGCGGACTCTGACCGCGGGCGAGATGGTCGAGCAGATCATCGTCGCGCTCAATGATGCGTACGGCGTCGCGTCGCGCACGCCGCGCGGGACGAACCTCGTGGCGATGGGAGCGGGCGAGCCCTTTCTCGCCTTCGAGCCGCTGCTGAAAGCCCTACAGGTGATGGCGGACCCTAAGGGCCTGCACATCGTGCCGAACCGCGTCACGGTTTCGACCGCCGGCATCGTCCCGCGCATACGCGAGCTGGCGGGCATCACGCCGCGCCCGCATCTCGCGATCTCGCTCGCCGCGCCGACCGACGAGCTGCGCGACCG
>JAFBAJ010000361.1 GCA_019247865.1 Acidobacteriota bacterium | reverse complement strand
TTCCGGCTTCCGGCTTCCGGCTTCCGGCTCCTGCTCTATAAACATCTTTCCCGGATTCAGAATTCCGTTGGGGTCGAGCGCGCGCTTGATGCTCTTCATGGTTTCGAGCGTCGCGCCGGTAACGGCCATGCCGAGATACGGAGCTTTGACGTAGCCGATGCCGTGTTCGCCGCTGATCGTGCCGCCGAGCTCGACCGCCGCGGCGAAGGTCTCGCGCACGGCCTCGCGCGCACGCGCGACCGCTTCCCTGTCTTCGCGCTCGCACATAAAGTTGACGTGAATGTTGCCGTCGCCCGCGTGGCCGAAGTTGACGACGAAAGTGTTGTAGCGTCGCCCGATCTCTTCGACGCGCTCGACCAGTTCCGGCACGCGCGAACGCGGCACGACCACATCCTCATTGAGCTTGAGCGTGCCGTACTTTTTCATCGCGGGCGAGAGCGCGCGGCGCACGTCCCACAAACGATCTTCCTCCTCGCGCGTCACGGCGCGCAGGACATCATAGCCGCCGCTCTCCTTTAACACCTCTTCGACCGCACGCGAGGCGCGCTCGACCTCTTCGGTCGAGCCGTCGACCGAGACGATGAGGAGCGCGCCCGCTTCCTTGTCCAGACCGAACGCGTATTCCGATTCGACCGCGTTGATCGAAGCGCGGTCGAGGACTTCGATGGCGACCGGCGTCACGCGCGCGCGTGTGAAACGCGTGACCGCGGCGCAGGCTTCGCGCATCGTCTTGAAAGTCGCGCGCACAGTGCGCGTCGCTTCGGGCAGCGGCAGCAGGCGCAGGGTCGCTTCGGTGATGATGCCGAGCATGCCTTCGGAGCCGCACATCAATCCCGTCAGCTCAAAGCCGACGACGTTCTTGCTGGTGCGTCCGCCCGTCCGTATGATCTCGCCGGTCGGCGTCACGACTTCGAGGCCGAGCACGTAATGCTTCGTCACACCGTACTTGGCCGAGCGCATCCCGCCTGCGTTCTCTGCGATGTTGCCGCCGATGAAAGAGTTTTTGTATGAAGCCGGGTCGGGCGGGTAGAAGAGGCCGTGCGCTTCGACCGCCTGCTGTAAAGCGTAGGTCGTGACGCCCGGCAACGCGACGACGTAGAGGTCGTCTGCGTTGATCTCCTTGATCTCGTTCATGCGATCCGTGCCGATGACGACGCCGCCCTCGACGGGAACCGCGCCGCCCGTGTAACCGACGCCGCCGCCGCGCGCAGTGACCGGAAATCTTTCCTCGTTAGCCAGACGCAGGATGGCCGCGATCTCTTCCGCAGTGCGCGGCAGGAGGACTGCCTCCGGTGGAAATTTCTCTTTCAGGGCATCCTGCGCGTAAGGCTCGACGCGCGCCGGATCGACCAGCACGTTTTCCGCGCCGACCAGCTCGCGCAGCCGCGCCAGCACACGCGCCTCCGATGCAGCTGTGCGCGCACGCGCCTTGCCGAAATTCTGATTGACAATCTGGCTCATGCTTCTCTACTGCTTACACTTTAAGAAATTTCACGCAAAGGCGCAAAGACACAAAGATTTGCGGGAGATTTATTTCGTCAGGCTTGAGAGCGGCGGCGTTTGCAACCCGAAGCTCTGCGGGTTTTCGCCGACGATGGCGGCGGCGAAAAAAGCCGGGACGTAGTAAACGCTTTCGTTGCGGAAATGGTCGTCGAGGCGGTCGCGGTGGGCGAAGAGCGTCCAGAAATTTCGCTCGTAATTGTCCGTCTCGCGCAGCTCGCGCAGGGCATCGCGCGTCCCTTCGGCTCCGTAGTTATAACTCAGGAGGACGAGCGTCATGCTCTGCGCATCGTCGCCCAGCTCGGCCATGCGATCAGCCAGATAATGAGCGGCGGCGGGCGTCATCTTCTCGACATCGCACATCTCTTCGTGCGCGACGCCGTAAGCTTTGGCGGTCTGCGGCAGGAATTGGAAGAGCCCCTTCGCGCCCCACTTGCTCTCGAAACAGGTCTTGTATTCGGACTCGATCATCGGCAGGTAGAGGCCGATGATGACCGGGACTTTGCGCGCGGCGAATGAGCGCGAGATGAGCGGGACGAAGGGCACTGCGCGCGCGTAGATAACGCTCAAGTCCTCTGCGCCCGGAGTGCCCGAGATGCTGCCCCTTCGCGCGACGTACCAGTCCACGCGCTCCTTAATGGCGCGCAAGGCTTCATCGTTGAGCTTCATCGGGCGCTCTCCCATCATCGCGGAGATGCGCTGCTCCTGCTCGCTGATAAAATTCAACTGCTCGCTTTCGTTCATCTGCGCATAGAGCCTGGGTGCAGCCGCGTTGCTCGCCGTCGCGCTCGCACGCGCGCGCACGGCATAATGTCTGTAGACGAGCACTCCGGCCAGCACTGCCGTCAAGAAGGCCGCGACGAGGAGCACGACGGAGAGCCTGCGCGGCCTCGGTCGAGCAGAGACGGTCGCCGTCGCGTGCGAAGCAGACTGGGCAGCATGGACGGAATGTGCGTTGATCGTCGCCAGCTCGATTCCCTGCCTGACGCTGTTCAAGTCCGCGAGCATCTGCTCCACGCTCTGATAACGCTCGCGCGGCTCTTTGCGCAGAGCCTTGCTGATGACCTGTTGCAGGGCGTCCAATTCTGCCAATTCAGCTTGTGCGCCCGTGGCGACTTCCGCGAGTGGCTGCGGCTCGCGCTCAAGGATGGCGACGAGCGTGTCCAGTCGCGTCGCGCCCGCAAACGGAGCGCGGCGCGCGAGCATCTCGTAGAGCACGACTCCCAGGCTCCAGATGTCCGTCCGCTCGTCTACTTCAAGCCCGCGCGCCTGCTCCGGCGACATGTATCCGGCCGTGCCCAGCACGACGCCCGTCTCCGTCTGCACACGCGCGAGCGTCTGTGCCTCGCCGTTCTCGTGCGCGCTCTGCTCTGTCAGCTTGGCGATGCCGAAATCCAGAATCTTGACGATGCCGTCGCGCCTGAGCATGATATTTTCCGGCTTGATGTCACGATGGACGATGCCCGCCTGATGCGCCGCCGCGAGCGCGTTGGCGATCTGCACTGCGATCTCCAACACCTCTCTGCTCGTCAGAGCCTGACGCCGCACAAGCTCGCGCAGGGTTTCGCCGTCGATATATTCGGTCGCGATGAAATGGATGCCCTCGTGCTCTCCGACCTCGTGAATCGTGAAGATGTTCGGATGATTGAGCGCCGAAGCCGCGCGCGCCTCGCGCTGAAAACGGCTCAGGCGCGTCTCGTCCGAGATGAAGTACGAGGGCAGGAGCTTGAGCGCGACCGGGCGATTGAGGCGCGTGTCCTGCGCCAGATAGACCTCGCCCATGCCTCCCGCGCCGAGGAGCGAGACGATCTTGTAATGACCTATCTCGCGCCCCAGGTTCGCGTCCGGCGTCTCCTGCAGGAGCACGCGCGCATCCTGCTCGATGGCCGGCTGCTCGATAAAATCTCCGGCCTCATCAAAGGCACGGAGCAGCGCTGTGGTCTCCAGCTTCAGCTCGGCATCTCCCGCGCACGCCTCATCCAGAAAAGAGGCGCGCTCCGCCAGAGGGCAATCCATCGCGCCCTGCAAGACCTCTTCGACCTGTCGCCATCTCTCAGGAGTCATCACACATCACTTCTTTGTAGAGCCATGCTTTCGCGGCGCGCCAGTCGCGGCGGACGGTCATGACTGAGACCTCTAACACTTCGGCCGTCTCTTCGAGGCTGAGGCCGCCGAAGTAGCGCAGCTCGACGACACTCGCCTTGCGCTCGTCGAGCCGCGCGAGTTCCCGCAGGGCTTCATCCAACGCGACGAGTTCCGCCGCGCGCTCCCGGGTCATCGCCTCCGCCTCAAAGAGTTCGACGCGCTGTGCTTCCGCGCCGCCGCGTTTGAGCAGGTGCAGGCGTCGCGCGTGGTCGATCAGGACGTGACGCATGACCTGCGCGGTGACGGCGAAGAAATGCGCGCGCCCCTGCCATTCGACCTGTCGCTGTCCGACGAGCCGCAGATAGGCTTCGTTGATGAGCGCAGTCGTTTGCAGCGTGTGGCCGCCGCGCTCCTGCCGCATATAGCGATGGGCCAGCCGGCGCATCTCGCCGTAGACGAGCGGCATCAGCTTCTCGAACGCAGCCGCGTCGCCCTGCCGCCATTCGTGCAGCAGTCCCGTCACATCATCTGGCGCGAGCGTCGTCATCCGGCGGCATTATAACAGAGCGATTTAGAAAAAATTTTTAATGATGCGTGAACACTTTCGCCGAGCTTTTTCGCTTAACTTTATGAGGGGCTTTTTTGCGCTCTTGCGACATCACACACATCAGAGGAGTTGAACGATGAACTTTCAGAGAAGACTGTTATTAGTGCTCGCCGGAATCATTCTCGCCACGATGCCTGTCATGGCTCAATCGGCCGCGCCGGTCAGGTCATATCAACAACTGACGCTCTCGGAGCGCAGAGGCTTCGTCGCGCAGCAGGCGCGGAGCGTCGCACGCAAAATGTCCGGGACGGAATACCAGTTCACGCCGGAGTTTGAGGCGGAGATACAGCAGGCCGTCGAAGCTTACGCGGCACGCATCGGCAATGGCGGCGGCGACCGCTTGTGGAAAGGCGAGGCGCGTTTCGTCTTCGAGCGCGGCCAATCTTACGCGCCGATCCTGATCAATGCGTTCAGGGCGCAGGGCGTCTCGCCGCTGATGGGGCTCTACATCCCGCTCGTCGAATCGGAATACGTCAACCTGCAAACGCCCAACTCGGTCGGCGCGCTCGGCCTCTTCCAATTCCTCCCCAGGACGGGAGAGCGTTTCGGCCTCACCACGCAGGAACTCCTCGACGTGGAGAAATCGGCAGACGCAGCCGCGCGTTACCTGGCGAAGAACCTCGCGCTCTTTCAGGGAGACAAGATGAAGGA
>JAFBAJ010000209.1 GCA_019247865.1 Acidobacteriota bacterium | reverse complement strand
GCCGTCGCCGTCTCCTGCTTGTTGTGGCTGTAATCGCGCACGCGCGGTTTGATGAGCGTGGTGTCGACGGCTTCGTAAGAGAAGACCGGGCCTTCGCCTGAGAACTCGGCGATGGTCGTCTTCAGAAAGTTCTCGTCGTCGCGCTTTGGAAAGTCCGGTTTGTAGTGCGCGCCGCGCGACTCGTTGCGATTCAATGCTCCGAGCGTGATGACGCGCGCCAGTTGCAGCATGTTCCAGAGATGGCGCGCGTGCGGCAAAGCCATCGTCGCCCAGAGGTTAGAGTCGTTGATCGAGATGCGGTCGAACCGCTCGATCAGTTCGAGCAGCTTGTTGTCGGTCGCTTTGAGCTTGTCGTTGTAACGGATGACAGTCACGTTGTCCGTCATCCACGCGCCCATCTCTTCGTGCAGCTTGTACTGGTTCTCGTTGCCGCTCTGTTTGATCAGCTCCTGATTGATCTCCTCCTGATGCTTCAATTCCTGCTCGTAGATGTTGGAGGTCTCGGAGCCGTTGCGCTCGACGTTCCTGGCGAACTCAATCGCCGCGGGAGCCGCGACGAAGCCGCCGAAGACGCAACTGACGAGCGAGTTCGCGCCGAGGCGGTTCGCGCCGTGGATCGAGTAGTCGCATTCGCCTGCCGCCAGGAGCCCCGGAATGTTCGTCCGCTGGTCGAAGTCCACCCACAGGCCGCCCATCGAATAATGTACGCCCGGAAAGATACGCATCGGCACGTGGCGCGGGTCGTCACCGACGAACATCTCGTAAATTTCAAGGATCGCGCCGAGCTTTCTGTCCAGCGTCTCCGCAGGGATGTGCGTCAGGTCCAGATAGACCTGGTTGTCGCCGCCGATGCCCATCCCGTCGAGACAGACCTGAAAGATTTCGCGCGTCGCGATGTCGCGCGGGACGAGATTACCGTAGGCCGGATATTTCTTTTCGAGGAAATACCAGCGCTCCTTTTCGGGAATCGAAGCCGGAGACCGCGTGTCGCCCTGCTTTCTGGGAACCCAGACGCGCCCGCCCTCGCCGCGCGCGGACTCGGACATCAGACGCAGTTTGTCTTCGCCCGGAATCGAGGTCGGATGCACCTGTATGAACTCGCCGTTGGCGTAACGCGCGCCCTGCTGGTAACAGGCCGAGACGGCCGAGCCAGTGCAGACCATCGAGTTGGTCGACTTGCCGAAGATCAGTCCCGGCCCGCCCGTCGCCATGATGACCGCGTCGGCCTTGAAAGCTTTCAGCTCAAGCGTCTTGAGATCCATCGCCACCAGCCCGCGACAGACCTGATGGTCGTCGAGGATGAGCGACATCATCTCCCAGCCTTCATACTTCTTGACCTTGCCTTCGGTCTCGCGCCTTCTGACCTGTTCGTCGAGCGCGTAGAGGAGCTGTTGCCCGGTCGAAGCTCCGGCGAAGGCCGTGCGGTGATGCTTGGTTCCGCCGAAGCGACGAAAGTCCAGCAGTCCTTCATTCGTACGCGAGAAGGGCACGCCCATCCGGTCGAAGAGATAGATGATCGACGGAGCCATCTCGCACATAGCTTTGGCGGGCGGCTGGTTAGCCAGAAAATCTCCGCCGTAGACGGTGTCGTCGAAATGCTCCCAGGTCGAATCGCCTTCGCCTTTGGTGTTGACCGCGCCGTTGATGCCGCCCTGCGCGCAGACCGAGTGCGAGCGCTTGACCGGCACGACCGAGAAGAGGTCTACGCTGTGCCCCGCTTCGGCGATCTTCATCGCCGCCGCGAGCCCCGCGAGGCCGCCGCCGACGACCGCGATCCTGATTTCGTTCTTTCCCACAGTTGCCATACGTTAAAGGATACCTCCCAGCAAACCTCCCGGACGCACGAAGGCGACCATCGCGTTGATTCCGACGAAGAGCAACACCGCGCCGAACGCGATGCAGGCATAGCCCGTCAGGCGTTGCGCCGTCGCGCCGATAGCAATGCCCCAGTCAACCAGAAACAGCCAGATGCCGTTGGCGAAATGCCAGATGGTCGAGGCGATGCCGATGGTGTACACGACCATCACCCATCCGATGCTGAACTCGTGCGCGACGATCTGGTAGGCCTGGTCCGGATGATGCGCGACCGAAACCGTGTTGAGTCCGGGCATCAGACCGAAACGAAAATTGAGCACGTGAAAGATGATAAAGAAGAAGAGAATCACGCCCGTGATGCGCTGGATGGTGTAGAACCAGTTGCGCGGATACGGGTAGTTGAGGTTGTTCGGCCGCGACTCGACCGTAATCACCAGCCCGTAGAGCGCGTGATACAGCAGCGGGATAAAGATAAACGTCGTCTCGACCAGCAGGATAAAGGGAATGGCCTGCAAGTCCGCCACCGCGTCATTGAAATGCTGTGCGCCGAGCGTCGGATGCGCGGCCTTCGAATTGGTGTAAAAATGCTCAAGCAGGAACGCGCCGAGCGGCACGATGCCGGTCAACTGGTGCAGCTTCCGCAGGATGAAAGTCTTGCTCACACGAATCGCCATACGTCTCCCAACTAGCTCCTTCGCCGGAAGGCTCTTGTAATTTTCTCAAAGGCAGGATAGTAAAGATTGCTTGGAACGCCAGAATTATATGTAGAAGCGCCGCAAAAGCAACCGCCTGCGCCGAAACTTGTCTGCCCGTCGTTCATGTTGGTTCGCCAGTGGTTATCATAGCCTTGAAGCCAGATAAGGTAAAATGAAATATCCTGCTCAGATTATTAAGCTGAGCTTATAATATCCGCCGTGCAGATCGAAACGCTCAAGATCTTCTGCGACCTGGTCGAGACCGGGAGCTTCTCGCTCGCGGCGGAGCGCAACTTCGTCACGCAGTCGGCCGTCAGCCAGCAGGTGCGCGGGCTCGAAGAGCTCTTCAAGCATCGCCTGCTGGAGCGCGTGCGCGGGCGGCGCGAGGTGCGCCTGACCGGCGCGGGCGAGCTCTTTTATCAGGAGAGCCGCCATGTGCTCGCGGCCTACGGGACGTTGCAGGAGCGCGTGCGCGGCCTCGACGGGACGGTGGCGGGAGCCGTGCGCGTGGCGACCGTCTACAGCATCGGCCTCCACGAGCTGCCACATGCTGTGCGCAGGTTTATGGCGCTCTACCCGTCCGCGAAGATCGACCTCGAATACAGCCGCACGACGCGCATCGTGCGCGATGTGTCGAGCGGCGCGGTCGAGCTGGGCGTCATCGCCTATCCGGAGAAGCGGCGCGGCCCGAGCATCATTCCGCTGCCAGGCGACAGGCTGGTTCTCATCTGCACGCCGGAGCATCCCTTCGCCCGGCGCAAAAAGCTCCGTGCGGCAGACCTCCAGGGGCATGACTTCGTGCTCTTCGAGCGCGACATCCCGACACGCCGCGCGATTGACCGCATCTTCAAAGCGCACGGCGTCACCGTCCGGCGCGTCGTGGAGTTCGACAACATCGAGACCATCAAGCGCGCGGTCGAGGTCGGCTTCGGCCTCGCCATCGTCCCCCGGCCGAGCGTCCTCGACGAGCAGCGCAGCGGGCAGCTCGCCGTCGTCCAGCTCGCCGAGCCGGAATGGACGCGCTCGGTCGGCGTCATACACAGAAGCGACCGCACGCTCTCGACCGTCGCGCGCAAGTTCATAGAGCTGCTGACGGATAAGTCTCAAGTCCCAGGGCTCAGGTCTCAGGTCAAAAGCCGGGACCGACTTGGGACTTGAGACCTGAGATCTGGGACTTTATGAAAGATGAGCTGACCACAAGATCGCTTTCGGAGCTGGCCGCGTTGATACGCGCGCGCGAGGTCTCGCCGGTGGAAGTCGTCGAGGCGCACCTGCGTCGCATTGAGCGTTTGAATCCGCAGCTCAATGCCGTGGTCACGCTCGCGCCGGATGCCGTTGAGAAAGCGCGAGAGGCTGAGGCGTTGATGATGCGTGGCGAGGCGCGTGGCGCGTTGCACGGCGTGCCAATCACGGTCAAGGATACGATTGAGACGCGCGGGCTGTTGACGACCGGCGGGTCGCGTGTGCGTGCCGGATACGTTCCGGCTCGTGACGCGACGGCGGTCGCGCGTGTGCGTGCGGCGGGCGCAATCGTGCTCGGCAAGACGAACGTGGCGGAGATGGCCGCGGCCTACGAGACGAAAAATCCGGTCTCAGGTCGAACAAACAATCCGTATGACGTGGGGCGCACGCCGGGCGGGTCGAGCGGCGGTGAGGCGGCGGCCATCGCGGCCTGTCTCTCGCCCGGAGGACTCGGCAGCGACCTGATGGGCTCGATCCGCGTGCCCGCGCACTTCTGCGGCATCGCGGGCCTCAAGCCGACGAGCGGCAGCGTGCCCGGCGACGGTCACCTCCCGGCATCCGAGGGCGTGACCTCGCTCGGCGCGGTGATCGGGCCGCTGGCGCGCAAAGTAGAGGACGTGCGGCTGCTCTTTCGCGTCATCGCGGGAATGGATGAGAGCCGTGCTGTGAATGATGTCCGCGCGTTGGATGTCCGCGCGGCGCGTGTCGCGTGGTATGCGTTCGACGGCGTGACGCCGGTGAGTGCTGAGACGCGTGGCGCGGTGTCGGCTGCGGTGCGGGCGCTGGAAGAGGCGGGCATGAAGGTCAGGGAAGAGAGGCCGCCCGGCGTCGAGCGCGGGCAGGAGCTGTGGTCAAAGCTCTTCGCGCGCGCCGCCCTGTTGGAGATGAAGAGAGAGTACGCAGGAGCCGAAGCGGAGGCCGGAGAGTTCGTGCGTTACCTGCTCGAATCATCAAAGAATGCCGAGCCGCCCGCGTTCGACGAGTTCGCACGTGCGTGGAAGGAGCGCGACCTCTTGCGCGCGCGGCTCCTCGAATGGATGGAGGAGACGCCTTTCATCCTTGCTCCGGTCGGCGCGATGCCTGCTTTCGAGCATGGCGCGCGCAAGGTTTCAATCGAGGGAGAATCGCTCAGCATCTTTCGCGCGTTCAGCTACGCGCAGACGTTCAATGTCCTGGGCCTGCCCGCCGCGTGTGTTCCGGTCGCGCGCACGCCGGAAGGTTTGCCCGTCGGCGTGCAGGTCATCGGCAGACCTTTCGCGGACGAAGCTGTGCTGCAGGTCGCGGCTCTGCTGGAAGAGCGCCTGGGCGGCTGGCAGCCTCCGGCTCTTTCAAATCAGACCGACCTTCGGCTATAGTTTGCAGACACCAAACAGGGACGCACGCCCAGCTCTAATCATTTTTACTTACCCCAGAGGAGAAGCGGGTTATGGATGGCTTATCGGTTCTATTCATTTTCTTCATGCTCTTTATCGGCATCGCAATTCTGGTCATCGCGGCCAAGACGATCAAGATCGTGCCGCAGGCGACCGTCATGCTGATCGAGCGCCTCGGCAAGTTCAGCCGCGTCGCGGAGAGCGGGCTCAATGTGATCGTGCCTTTTCTGGATAAGCCGCGCGGCGTCTACTGGACGAACGTGCGCCCCGGCCTCGCCTCGATTGACCTGCGCGAGCAGTACATAGACCTCCCGCCGCAGCCA
>JAFBAJ010000145.1 GCA_019247865.1 Acidobacteriota bacterium | reverse complement strand
CCCGTCGGAATCGTGACCCAGACTCTGCCGCCCGAATCCGTCGCCAGAATTTTGCCGCGCGCTCCGACCGCCCAGCCTCTTGAGCCGTTGTGAAAGTAGATGTCAGCCAGGTCTTCGCGCCCGCCTTCGGTGAGGCGTCGCCACTGAAAGCCGCCGTCGTCCGTGCGAATCAGGAGGCCGTCGCTCCCCGCGGACCAGCCCGTGAAAGGGTCTGCGAAATAGAGCGCGACCAGGCGCGGGTTCGTACGCACGCTGACCGGAATCCAGGTCTTGCCGCCGTCGCCGGTCATCAACACGACGCCGCCGTCGCCGGTCGCCCAGCCGCGCCGCTCGTCCACAAAGCAGACCGTCAAGAGGTCTGTGCTGAGATAGATGTTGACCGTCTGCCAGGTCTCGCCGCCGTCCTCAGTGCGCAGCATGCGCCCGCCGTAGCCGACCGCGACCGCCCGCTGTGCGGACAGAAAAGCGATGCTCGTCAGCGGCAAGGGGCCATCGTCCGCATAACGCTTCCAGGTCTCGCCGCCGTCGTGCGTGACGAGCAGCATGTTGTTGGCTCCGACGATCGCGCCGTTGCTCTGGTCTGCGAAGGAGACCGAGAAGAGATGCGTGCGTGCATCACTGAACTGCAGCTTCCAGGTCTCGCCGCCGTCCGCTGTGTGCAGGATGCGCCCGTAAGTTCCGACCGCCCAGCCGCGCGTCCCGTCGCCGGGCGCGAAGGTCACGCTGTAGAGATGATCCGAGATTCCGCTCGGACGCTGTATCCACTTGTTGCCGCCGTTCTCGGTCGTCAGGATGACGCCGCGCGCGCCGACCGCGACCGCGCTCTTCTTAGCTTTGACGAAGATGCTGTAGAGCGTCGAACGCGCGGGCGGGTACTGGTTCTCCCACTCAAAGCCGCCGTTGTCCGTGTGCAGCAGCACGCCGTCCGCGCCGACCGCCCAGCCATGCTCCTTGTCTGCCGCAAAGCCGATGGCATAGATCTGATTGCCCTGCGGCAAAGGGTTCTGCCAGAGCCACCCGCGCTGTGCTGGCGACTGCGCACGCAGCGGCGCACAGCTCAAGAGCAGCAGCAGGAGCGCGCACGCGAAGGCTCCGCGCCGGTGGCACGAAGAACCGCGTGAGAGCTGTCGGCTGATAGAATTCATTCCGGGGAAAGGGAATAATCTCACGCCAGGGCGCAAAGACGCAAAGAAAGACAGTTAAGCTTTTCTTTGCGTCTTTGCGCCTTGATGTGAAACCGTTTTTAGCTGTGGCTGGCTTTGTGTTTGGCGTTGAGCTGTGCGCCGCGCGAGAGACGGTAGAGATATTTCAGAAAGCGCAGGCGGTCATCGTCCGACATCGAGATGATACGCACGCCGATCAGATAACCACGCTCGGCGTAATGCCGGTTCAACTGCTCGTAGCGAATGGGCGCGGCCTGCAACCGAATCGGCCCGTCCGGCAGTTCCAGCACGATGAGCAGCTTGCGGTTTCTGGCCGCGAGGTGGTAATCGCCGCTGCGAATCGCGGGCACGAGCAGCGCCATCCCCGTCTCGCTGATGTTGCGCGTGTAGCCGCTCAGCTTGAGAGCCAGGCGCACACCGCCTCCGCTCTCCTGATCGAGCATCGAGAGCTTGAACGGAAGGCGCGGGCTGTAACGCGGAGACTGCCGCAGGCTGCGCACGAAATTACGTAGACCGGTTTCCAGCGAACGGATTAATTGCAACATTTCTTCATTCACCTGGCGAGGGGAATTCAAAGCGCATGCGCCGTGACAGACATCATGCGCTTTTCGGGGAGAAAATTTCAAGAGAATTATTTTGAGAAGGAAAAATGGCGGTTTTCTTCGCTTTTTTGCATGAGATTAAGTTTCATGCAAAGGCGGGAATACACTATAAGCAACGTCAACTGCTTGCGAGCCGCGAATATTCAAATTCCAAGTTACACAATTTCACTATTCGCAGTGCCTCATTAGTATGTTGATTGTTTTGATAAGTAGCTATGACGTTTTTGCCTCTCCCCTTTTTAGCATAGATCTTAGCTTGATTTGCCCGTGCAACAACTTCTTCGTCAGTCAAGTGGCAATCTGGCCCAACGCTAATACATCCAATAGAAACAGTCGTTCTTTCTTTTATCCCCCAATAGTTTATGCTTGCGAGCCTTATCTTTAATGCATCCAAAAACATTATAGCTAACTCTTCCGATATATTAGGAAGCAGTACTATGTATTCATCTCCGCCCATTCGATAGGCATAACCATGACCATATATGAGTCTTTCAATCTCTGACATAAAGCGTGGGAGAAGCTCTTGGTCAACTGTTGTCTCTGAGTATTTGGAATTAAACTTCTTAAAGTTATCAATATCAATGAAGGCAAGCGTCAATGATGTATCTCGCAGTTCACCCACTTCTCTGTAAGCTCGCAGATCGGTGTATAGGTGCTTAGGAGCGTACAAAATATTAAATTTCTCATCTAGTTCTCTAGGTTCCGTTGGAAGTGAAATTGGTCGTCTTTTAATAGCGGTCTGGATGCTTATGTAATCAGTGGTGCGAGGGATTTCCATCGCTTCGATGCTTTGAAGACCAAGTTTTAGAAGGTATTTGTCAAACTTAGCGACTTCAGAATTAAGATCATCTAAAAGCTTATGATGTCGAACCATTTTTCTGTAATTTTCAACATCACTAGCTTCTAGTTTGCGACAATATAGTAACGCACGTTTCAAACATGGCATAAGGTGCTCACCCAACTCAACTGGCTCTGATGAGGCTGTTGAGCCTAGCGATACTCTAAGTTCTTTAAGCTGATTTACTATTGCTTGAATATCACTAGGAATCTTATAAAGAGAGGTCAACTCAAATACAACATTAATAAATGACCGATTAAAATAAGTCTCAAAAATACTCACATACCTTTGAATATCATGCTTATCTATAGCGTCAATCTTCAGCATTATTTGGGCTCTTTAAGTTAAACTGCTTTCATGAGTTAGATTAGCAAAAGAAATACACGTTGTTTTGAAATGCTCTTTAGTTCGTTAACTCCACATCGCCGACGCTGTCCACGGCTTCGCGGAGGATGCTTTCGTCGACGCGTTCGAGGGCGGCGATCTTGCGTGCGGCGCGGTCTGCGGCCTCCTGGACGATGTGCCCGGCGTGGCCTTTGGCCCATTCCCATTCGACTGTGTGCGGGCACGCGGCCTTGTCCAGGCGTTCCCACCAGTCCGGGTTGGACTTGCGACGAAAGCGCCCGCACATCGTCTCGACCACGTAGCGCGAGTCGGTCACGACCTTGACGCGGCACGGCTCGCGCAGGGCTGCGAGGCCGAGCGTGGCCGCAGCGATCTCCGCCTGCTGGTTCGTCGCCGTGCCGAGATACGTGCCGACCGCGCGCCACAGGCCGCGATAGCCGAGCAGCGCGACCGCCGCCGCGCGCGTCGCCATCTGCCCGTTGCCGAGGCTCGACCCGTCGCACACGATGGTCACGGATTTTAAGGCTTCGCCCATCTTATCCTTCAACCAGAGCCTCGGCCCTGTGCTCGCTGCGCTTGACGTGGATGGTGTGGTCGACGTTCTCCGCGAAGGTGTCGTCGTGCGAGATGACGAAGAGCTGGTCGAAGTGGCGCACCTGTCCGATCTGCTGCGCGAGACGCTCGCGCCGCTCCGCGTCCATGTTGACGGTCGGCTCGTCAAAGAAGGCGAGACGAATATCCGAGAGCTGTTTTAAGAGCGCGAGGCGCACAGACAGAGCCGCGGCCATCTGCTCGCCGCCCGACAGGTTCTGGAAGGAGCGGTCGTGCCCCTCCTCTTCAAGCACGATCTCGTAATCGCGCGACCAGCGCAGCGCGCGTCCGGCCTCGCCGGTGATCTCGCGGAAGAGCTGGTTGGCTTCGATCGAGATGTTGTACAGATAACTCTCCGTCACGAGCGGCCCGGCCTGCTTGAGCGTGTCGCGGATAAACTCTGTCGTCTCGTTCAGCTCTTCGAGCTTCTCTTTCGCGCGAAACTCGTCGCGCATCGAATCGCGTATCAACGTCAGGCGCTCAAGCTCAACGCCGAGCGCGTCGGCTCTGCCCTGCGCGGCTTCAAGCTGCGCGGCGTGCGCGGCCTCGCGTGTCCGCGCATCCAGCAGGCGCGCACGCTCCTCGTCATGCCGCTCGCGCACGTAGGCGGCGACGGCCGCGTCATGCTCCGCGCGCGCACGCTCCGCTGCGGAGGCCGCGCGCGCAGCCTCTGCTTCAGCCTGCTTGAGCTCAGACTCGCGCGCCGGAAGCGTCGCGGCCGTTGCTTCGACCGCGAGATATTCCCTGTGGCCTGCGTGCGTGCGGTCGCGCGTGGCGCGCGCCTCGTTCCATTGCTCTTCGAGCTTTTCGTATTCCGCGAGCTGCGCGCTCAATGTGTTCGCCTGAGTTTCGAGCGCATGGAGCGCATCGGTCGCGCCCGCGATCTCTGATTTCAGAGCCGGCGCGCGCTCGGCCTCTGCGCGCAAAGCCGCGGCGCGCGTGCGCGGGTCTTCGAGCGCACGGAGCCGTTTCTCGTTCTCCTGTATATCTTTGTCCAGAGCCGTGACGGCTGCTGCTGCTGCGGCGACGCTTTCGCGCGCATCACGCTTGGCTTTGCCCTCGCGCTCGATTTCCTGAAGGCGCTGCTGTAAAGGCTTCATCTCCGCGTAACGCAGCGCGGCCTCCTGCACGACGATCAGCTCGCCGTCAAGGCCCGAGAGCTGCGCCTGAAGCCTGTTCAGGTGCTCGCGGTCTGCGGGCGGCAGGCCGTGCAGCTCTTTATCAAGGCGCTCGATGACGGCTTCGCGCTCTGCGAGCAGCTCTCGCGCCGTTATGAGCTGTGCGCGCGTGCTCTCCAGCCGCGAGAAATGTTTCTCGGCCTCGCGCGCCTCGCGCACTGCGACGCGGACGCCCGCGCTCTCCTCTTCGAGCGCGCCGAGCTGCGTCGTGTTGCTCGCGAATTGATCTTTGAAATAATCTTCGAGCGTCTGGCCTTCGCCGATGTTGAGACATTTTTCGGAGAGGATCGGACAGAGCCCGTTCTTGACTTCGCGCCGGAACTTCTCGTCGCGCGTGATCTCCGCTTTGAGCTGTGCGAGCTGTTCGGTCAGCTCACGCTCGCGCGCGATGAGCGAGGCGGCGGCTTCGGCCTGCGCCGCGAATCTTTCCAAATCGCGCGCCTCCTGCTCGCGCGCCAGCACTTCGCGCCGCAGCCGCTCGACCTCGCGCGCCGTCTCCTTCTTCTGCGAAGTGAGATGCCGGAGGCTGGTCGCGGCCTTCTCCGCTGTGCTGAGGCGCGTTTCGAGATCGAGCCGCTCGCTCTGCAAGTCCTGCGCGCGCTGCTGTGCGCCCGCGCCCTTCTCGGCCTCTTTGAAGCGCTCTTTGATCTGCGCGTGCTGTTTGCGCAGGGCGACCAGCTCTTCGTCCATCTGCGCGAGCCTCTGCCCGGCGCTGATGGCCTGCGCGCGCAGGTCGCGCAGCCGCTCGCGCTCGCGCTCCAACTCCTCCTGCTCCAGAATCAAAGGGGCCAGCTCGACTGCGCTGGCCGTCGCCTGCACGGCCCTCTGCAGCGCCTCTTCGAGCCGCTTCAGGTCAGCGCCCGCCGCCGCCTTCAAGCCTTCGACGCGGGTCGCTTCGGCACGCACGCGGTCGCGCGCGGCACGTTCGCTCTCCAACGCGCTCAGGCTTTCGAGCGCGCCGGCATGCGCGCGGTAATCGCCTTCGACCGCCGCGCGCCTTCCTGCGGCCGCGCTCGCCACGTCGCGCTCCGCACGCCTCTCGCCGAGACGGCGCAGAGCCCCTTCCTGCTCGACCTCCAGACGGCTCCTCAGCGTGCGCGCTTCATTGACGCGCCCCTCCGCCGCATCCATCAAGGCGACCTGCCCGGCGCGCTCCGCGATCTCCTCTTTCAAAACGGAGAGCGCGGCTTCCAGCTCGCCTGCGCGGCCGGCGACCTCCGCGTGCTCGCGCGTCAGCTCGTCGTAACGCTCAAGTTGTCCCTCGGCTCTGCCGATGCGCTCGCGCACTTCGGTCGTGCGCTCTTCGATGAGCCGCACAGTGTCGCGCAGACGGTCGGCCCCGTCTCGATACTCTTCGACTTTTAAGAGGCGGTCGAAGGCTGCCTTGCGCGCGTTCGGCGCGAGCATGAACTCCGCCGTGAAGGAGCCCTGCGGAACGCCTATGGCCGAGCGAAAGAGTGCCTTGAGGTCCGTCCCCGGCTCGATGCCCAGATGCAGATGCAGAAAGTCCGAGACATCTTTCTTCTTCTCGGCCACGCGCATGCTGAGGCCGTGATCGAAGACGTAGTAGCCGGTTCCGGTGTCCCTGTACACGGTGTACTGCCGTTCGTCCAGGTCGCTTTCAAAGGTCACGCGGACTGAGCCCTTCTTCGCGCCCCGCCGCAGGAAATCTTCCTTGCTGTAATCGAGCGTGTCGAAGAGCGACCACGCGATGGCTTCGAGAATGGTCGTCTTGCCCGCGCCGTTCTCGCCCGTGATCGCAGTCGTCCCGCGCCCGAAGTGGAACTCGGAATTGATGTGAGACTTGATGTTGATTAACTCGACCCGTGTGACGTGCATTAGTTCGGACTCTGCGGTTCGTTTCGGCGACCTTCAAAAAAGGATTCTACTTGCTTTCTCGCGGCACGCCAAACAGCAGCGCGAGCGGCCCTAAGATTAAGAGCCACATCGCCGTCGCTAAGCCTAAGCGCTCGGCCACGAGCCCGAGGCCGAGCGGAATGAGCCCGTTAAAAAGGCCGCTCACATTACTGAGCGTCATCACAGTTCCGCTCCGCCCCTCCATCGCGTCGTACAGCTGCGCCTTCATGATCGCGTACCAACCCGCGTTGCCGAACCCGATCAGGCCGAGCACGACGAGCTTCAACCCAGCGCCCGGCGCGAGCAGGAACAGCGGAAAGAGCAGGAGCATCACGCACGCGCTCACTCGCAGATAGCTCAGGCCGCGCACGCGCTTCAGGAGCGGCAGCAGCAGAATATCGCCGGGCAGCCCCGCGCACGTCCACACGACCAGAGCCAGCCCGGCCTTCGTCTCACTCAGTCCGACCACGTCCACGAAGTAGAGCGCGAGGTACGCGTGCAGCCCGTCCATCAGGAGGTCTGCCAGCTCAAGCAGCACCAGCCAGCGCCAGACCTCGCGCCGCCGCAAAGCCCGAACAACTCCGCGCAGTCCTTCGCGCAACCCTGACGGCGCTTCATGCTCACGCCTCGCGAGCGGCGCATCGAAGGGAACGCGCCACGCTGCTGCGACGAGCAGCAGTGCGAACAGAGCCTGCCCCGCATACAAAGAGCGCCCGCCCGCGCCGACCGTCAGCGCGAGGCTCAGGACGAGCGGCGCGACGACATTGCCGAGCGACCCCGCCAGCTCCCAACGCGCCATGTTCCGCTCGCGCTCTTCCGGCGCGGCATCCATCAGCGCGGCCTGCGAGAGTCCGACGAAAGCTCCCGACGCCGGGCTCAGCAGCGCGAACGCGACGATCAGAAGCGGAAAGCTGTAGCTCCCGAATGTCAGCAGGAGACCGCAGGCGAGCACGATGCCGCCGCCGAGGATGAGCGCGCGCCGCTTCCAGATGTCAGCGAGAATGCCGAGCGCGGGCTCGACCAGATGACCGAAGACCGCCGGCAAACTGAGCAGCAGTCCGATCTCCGTGTAAGAGAGCCGCAGGTCGTTCCGGATCAGCGGCCACGCGGCCTCGCGCGCGCCGAAGATAAATTCGTCCAGAAACTCCGTCGCCAGCAGCAGGAGCGTGAGCGAGAGCGCACGCCTGCGCCACAGCCCGCCGCGCGTGGCAGAGACACTTCTACTTTTAAGATTGAGCATGTGATTCCTCTTTTGTCCTCGAAAATGATGAGAGCGCTTCGTGTGTTGTGCGAAAGCGTCTTTCGAGGCGGAGGAATCACAGAGCGGGCAAGGCTATACCGCAGCCGTCGCTTAACGCGCGGCTTCGCGCCCGCAACTGAAGTATGAGCGGCGGAAGGTTACCAGGGAGGGAAGGTCAGACAGATATTCATCTCGCTTGCCTTTCTCAAAACTGTTTGCCGTTTCGTCCACACTCTACGCACTTGCTATCTTTTCGGCAAGAGAAATTCTCACGCAAAGGCGCAAAGACGCAAAGAAAAAACTCAATCGTTTTCTTTGCGTCTTTGCGCCTTTGCGTGAGATTGCTTTCTTTATAAATCCTCAACCCGCAGTTGCGTGTCGGCGCTCTTCCAGGCGGCCTCGAACTCGCGCTGGACGGAGCGTGCGGCCTCCTTCTTGCCCTGCGCTTTGAGGCTTTCCATCAGGCCGTAGAGCGAGCGGCCGTTCCTAAGATTCTTTTCCAGATCGGCGCGAAAAACTTTTTCGGCGGCGGCGGAATCGCCGCTTCTGAGCAGCACGCCGCCCAGGCTTTCGCGCACAGGGAGAAACCACGCGGGCGGCTCGTCATAGGCCAGCGCCTCCTCCAGCTCGACGCCCTTTCTCAACAGCTCAATCGCCGTCCGGTAATCGCGCGACGAAGCAGCGATGCCGGCGCTCAAAGTATTGTCAGCGATGCTGAGGATGCTGCTCGCGCTGTTCAGGCCGAACTGCGCTTCCGCCGGAACCAGTTTCATGCTCGCCTGAAAAAGCCTGCGCTCTTCGTCCGCCTGCGCCTTCTGTCCTTTCGCAGCGTAAGCCATGCCGCGCGCGAAATGCCACACGGCCGTCATTCTCTGCAATCCCGCGTCGGGCTGCGGCAGCTTCAAAATCTCGTCCCACTTGCGAAAGCGCACCAGCATCAGCGTCGGCGTGACC
>JAFBAJ010000133.1 GCA_019247865.1 Acidobacteriota bacterium | reverse complement strand
ACGCGGGGCAGATGAATCGCCTGACGGTCGAGCCGGGCGGACAGGTCGAGTTCTCCGGCGCTCCGCAACGCAGGCTCTCCGATGTGCGGCAGGAGATACGGCGCTACCTGGCGCGTCTGGCCGAGATCGCGGAGGGCGAGTGCCTGGCCTTTCTCGCCGTCGGCTTCGACCCTTTGCGCACGATCGCGGAGCAGCAGTGGTTTCCCAAAGCGCGTTATGAAGTGATGCGCCCGTACATGGCGACGCGCGGCGCGCGCGCGTGGGACATGATGACGCGCACCTGCGCCGTGCAGACCAATCTGGATTACGGCGCGGTCGAAGACCTGGCGCAGAAATTTCTGCTGGGCAATCGTCTCGCGCCGATTGTGACGGCCATCTTCGCCAACTCGCCGTTTGAGAACGGTCAGCCGTCGGGCTACAAATCAACACGCGCGGCCGTCTGGCTGGAGACGGACAGCGACCGCACGGGCATCGCTCCGCCCGCGCTCGAAGAGACGTTCACGCCCGACGCGTTCGTCGCGTACGCGCTCGAAGTGCCGATGCTCTTCGCGCAGCGCGACGGCCTTTACCTGGACGCGCCGACGGGGATGAAGTTCGGCGATTTTCTGAGCGGCGGCTGTGCCGCGGTCGAGCCGGTCTTCGGCGACTGGGCGGATCATCTGACGACGCTCTTCACGGACGCGCGACTCAAACAGCACATCGAGCTGCGCGGCTCGGACTGCGGCGACCTCGCGCACACGATGGCGTTGCAGGCGCTCTGGAAGGGCTTGATGTACGACCGTCCGGCGCTGGCAGAGGCGCTGCGTCTCGCGCCGCGCTTACGGATGGAGGACGCGCTGCTCCTGCGTCGTGAGGTGGCACGGCACGGCCTGGCTGCAAGTTGCGCGGGCGTCAACGTCCTCCGGCTGGCGCGCGAAGTGGTCGAGCTGGCGGTGACCGGCCTGCAGCGCATCGCGCCGGACGAGGTCGCGTATCTGGACGTGCTCCTTCAGGAAGTCGTCGCCGACGGGCTCTCGCCCGCGGACATCCTGCTCCGCAACTGGCACGGCTCGTGGCACGGCTCGATGGAAGAAGTTATCAAGTATTTGCGGATAGCTTAAAGAAGATATTTTGAAGCATCCGCCTGATGTCGCCGAAGGCGACGGATAATATAGCGGAGGGTAAAACCCTCCGAACGCGACCACGCACAAAGGCGTCGCCGAAGGTGACGCACATCAACCTTGCATGTGCGTCACCTTCGGCGACGATACGCGCCGGTAATGCAATCGTAGGGTTTCACCCTCCGCTATATTGTTTGTCATCTTCAATGACAAAAACTGATAGCTAACATCTCTTGTTTTATAACCCGGCACTTTTTATTTCTCTTCATGATGAAAACTCAATGCGGCTTTCTCTTGCTTCTTTTCTTCTCTCTCTCATGTTCTCTCGTACAGGCGCAGCAGCCGGAGCTGTATGTGCAGACGAACCATTCGGACGTTGTGCGATGTGTCGCCGTCAGCCCGGACGGACAGCTCGCGGCGAGCGGCAGTAAGGACGGGACGGTGCGGCTCTGGGACGTGCGTTCGGGGATGGTCGTGCGGACGTTGAGCGGCCATTCGGGGACGGTCTTCGCGCTGCTCTTCGTGACGGACAGAATTCTTTTGAGCGGCTCGACCCGCGAGATCAAATCGTGGGATGTCATCACGGGCAAAGTGCTGCGCAATATTCCTTCGGCCAGAAGCGTGACCTCTTTGTCCTTGAGCCCGGACAAGAGCATGCTCGCTTTCGCCGCGATAGATCGAGTGGTCGTGATCGACCTCAACGAGAAGAAGAGCAGAGACCTGCAGGTGCCCGCGAGCAGCGGCATGAAAGAGCCCTTCCGCGTCGCCTTTCGCCCGACCGGGACGGGCGATCCAATTCTGGCGACGACCTTCGACAACACGGTCGTCCTCTGGAACGCCAAAACAGGAGAGCAGAAGGATACGTTCGAGCACTACGCGACCGCGGAGATCAAGTCCGTCGCCTTCAGCCCGGACGGGAAACTGCTCGCGACCGGCGGGACGGATTTCTGGTACATCTGGGACGCGGAAAAACATGAGCCGCTGTTTCGCGGCAAGAGCGTGCCCTACGGCCTCGCCTTCAGCCCGGACGGCAAGACCATCGCGACCTCGAACATGGAGTCGAACATAGAGCTGTGGGACGTGGCGACCGGCAAAGAGACGCTGCACATAGATGTCAAGAACAACGTCCTCGAAGCCGTCACGTACAGCCCGGACGGCAAGCTCCTCATCGCGGGCGGTTACAAAGTCAGCAAAGAGACTTCGGGCCTCGACGCGAGCTTTCGCATCTGGGACGCTGCGACGGGCACGGAACACAATCTCAAGTCGGGCAAGACTGCGAGCCTCGAAGCCTTAGCGCTGAGCCCGGACGGAAAGCTTCTGGCCGTCGGCGGCGATGACAAAAAAGTGCGCTTGTGGAACCTCGCTTCGGGACAGGTGGATCAGCCGCTCGGCGACCTCAAATCCATTTTGATCGAGCTGGCCTTTACCTCTGACGGCAAGCTGCTCGCCACGACTGACCTCGAAGGCCCGACGCGCTACTGGGACATGACGACGCGGCGCGAGAGCACTGGCGGCCGGGCGACGCAGAAGGGCGCGGGCAAGGCTGCGCCCGCCGAGCTGAACTTTTCCTCTCCCGTCTACAGCCCGGACGGAAAACTTTTCGCCACGGTCGAAAAGGATAATGCCATCGCGCTCCGCGACGTGAAAACTTTGAAGCCCGTGCACCTCATGAGCGGCCATAAGTCCGGCATCTACGTCGTCGCCTTCAGCCACGACGGGCGTCTGGCCGCGAGCGGCAGCGATGACGGCGAAACGCGGCTCTGGGACACAGCGACCGGGCGCGAAGTGCGCACGCTCCCGGCGCTGCAAGCCTCCGTCCGCACCATCGCTTTCAGTCCGGATGACAAGCTGGTGGCGTGCGCGGGCAACGGCAGCACGATCAAGCTGTGGGAGGTCGCGACCGGAAACGAAGTGCGCGCCATCGCGGTCAACAACAAGCGTGTGCGCTCGCTCGTCTTCACGCCCGACGGCAAGAAGCTCCTGAACGGCGGCCTCAACGGCTCGGAGAGCACGGACCGTCGCCTGCGCGTCAGCAAAGGCTACGAGAATCAGGCGCAGGTCTGGGACGTGGCAAGCGGGCAGCTGCTGTATCAACTGGGCGGGCACAGCTCGGACATACACGCGCTGACCGTCTCGGCCGACGGCGCTTTTGTCTTTACCGCGAGCGATGACGGAAGGGTCAAAGTCTGGCGCACGGCGGACGGTAAGGAGGCCGCGACCTTGATCTCGCTCGATGATGGAGAATGGCTGGTGGTCACGCCGGACGGGCTCTTCGACGGCTCGCCCGCCGCGTGGCAGCAGATCGTCTGGCGCTTCGGCGAGACCTTCAACACCGCGCCGGTCGAAGCCTTCTTCTCGGACTTCTTTTATCCGGGTCTTCTGGCGGACATCCTCGCGGGACATCAGCCGCGCGCCGAATCGAACATCTCGCGCAAAGACATACGGCAGCCCGTCATCATGCTCAAACAGACTGCGACGGCTGCGGCCGGGCGCAACGTCACCGTCAGCATAGAGGTCGCGGACGCGCCCGCGGACGACCAGCACGCGAAGGGCAGCGGCGCGCAGGACGTGCGACTGTTTCGCAACGGCTCGCTGGTCAAAGTCTTTCGCGGCGACGTGCTGGGTGGCAAACAGAGCGTCACGCTCGAAGCGACGCTGCCCATCGTCGCCGGAGAGAACCGCCTCACCGCCTATGCCTTTAACCGCGAGAACATCAAGAGCGCGGACGCCACGCTCGTCATCAACGGCGACCGCAAGCTGGAGCGCAAGGGCACGCTCTACCTGCTCGCCGCAGGCATCAACGCGTACGCCAATCCGCAGTACAATCTCAAGTATGCTGTCGCGGACGCGACCGAGTTCGGCGCGGAGCTCAAGCGCCAACAACTGCGGCTTCAATCTTACGGGCGTGTCGAGATCATCCAGCTCCTCGACCGTGAAGCGACGAAGGCCAATATCATGCAGAAGCTCGAAGCCCTCGCCCGGCTCGCGCAGCCGGAGGACACGGTCATCGTCTACTTCGCCGGGCACGGCACGGCGCAACGCAACCAGTTCTTTCTGATCCCGCACGACCTCGGCTACACGGGCGCGCGAAAGGGGCTGACCAAAGAGGGCTTGCAGGCTATCCTTGAGCACAGCATCTCAGACCGCGAGCTGGAGAGCGTGCTCGAAAAAGTCGATGCCGGACAGCTGCTCTTTGTGATCGACGCCTGCAACAGCGGACAGGCTCTGGAAGCGGAAGAGAAGCGGCGCGGGCCGATGAACTCGAAGGGGTTGGCGCAGCTCGCTTACGAGAAGGGGATGTATATCCTGACGGCGGCGCAGAGTTATCAGGCGGCGATGGAGGCTTCAAAGCTGGGGCACGGCTATCTGACCTACGCGCTGATCGAAGAGGGTTTGAAGAAGGGAGCGGCGGACGTGTTGCCGCGCGATGGCGCAGTCGCTGCGCGCGAATGGCTCGACTACGCGACCGAGCGCGTCCCGCAGATGCAGCTTGAAAAGATGCAGGCCGGGCGCATACTCGAACAGGAGGACGTCTCCTTCGTCGAAGGCGAAGAGACGGTCGGCGACCCCGCCAAAAGAAGCGCACAGCACCCGCGCGTCTTCTATCGCCGCGACCTGGACGCGCGCCCCTTCGTCATCGCGCGCACGGGCGCGGCGCAGGGCAAGTGAGAAAAATGAGAAAGTAGAGAGGGCATTGACTTCATCCGACACAACCGGAGCGGTCGTCGAGTTTCGCAGCGTGAGCTACAGCGTGCCCGCGCTGCCCGCGCCGATTCTGGACGGGCTTGAGCTGGATGTGCGCCAGGGCGAGACGCTCGTCCTCTTGGGCGAATCCGGCTGCGGCAAGACGACGACGCTGCGGCTCGTCAATCGCCTGCTCGTGCCGACGGCGGGAGAGGTTCTGGTCGAAGGCGACGCGACGACCGAGTGGGATGTGATTCGCTTGCGGCGGCGCACGGGCTATGTGATTCAGGAGGCGGGGCTCTTTCCGCATTTCACGGTCGAGCGCAACGTCGCGCTCGTGCCCGCGCTGGAGGGCTGGGAAGCTTCGCGCGTGAAGGAGCGCGTGCGCGAACTGCTCAAGCTCGTCGGCCTTGAGCCGGAGAAGTTCGCCGCGCGTTATCCGCGAGAATTGTCGGGCGGGCAGCGTCAACGCGTCGGCGTCGCACGCGCGCTGGCGGCAGAGCCTCCGCTGCTCCTGCTTGATGAGCCGTTCGGCGCGCTCGACCCGCTGACGCGCGCTGGGCTTCAAAGAGAGTTTCAGGATTTGATGACGCGTCTCAGCAAGACGAGCATCTTCGTCACGCATGACGTGCGCGAAGCACTCATGCTCGGCACACGCATCGGGCTCATGCAGGCCGGACGCCTGGTGCTCCTCGCAACGCCCGATGAGTTTCTGCATTCGACGCATGAATATGCGCGCGCTTACGTTGAGACTTTGCAGTTATGAAGCCTGAGAAAAAATTTCACGCAAAGGCGCAAAGGCGCAAAGAAAGCAATCAAGTCTTTCTTTGCG
>JAFBAJ010000800.1 GCA_019247865.1 Acidobacteriota bacterium | reverse complement strand
CATCTGCTTCGGACAGAGCATTCGGATCGTATGGCGGTCCATACGTAGTCCCTCTCCTGATGATCCGATGTATGTTGACGTCGGTCAGCCGCGTGAGTTTTGTATCTCGCGGGTTCATGCGCCGGATATGAGATCCGAACGGCACTTGTCGCCCTTGCGTGTCGTTCGAGTAATCGAAGTCGTTGTTTCGCTGCGGGTCGGCCCCGATTCCGGGGTTATCGACATCCGGCGCCAGGGTCAGCGGCGCGCCACTGCGCCAGCGGCCGACCAGCTTTGCAGCGAGCAGTTCTCGTTCTTCGTCGGTACTCCCATTCGCTCGCAGGAATCGATTAAAGGCACCGACGCGCGACTGATATTTGCGCAAGCCTACATAAGTGCCATTGCGACCGAGCACGTCCGGCTGCGGCATCGGCAGGGGAACGCCCGCTTCACCTGGATACCCGAGGATGAACTCGCCGGCCTTGATCAGGCGTCCCACGCCAGGCAGCGGATCGACGCCGCTCCCCTCGATGGCGGGTTGATCGATGCCGTCCTTGTAACCCAGCGGATTGAGATCGCCTGGCTGCGCCCCGAAGTCCTGACTGTCCAGCACGGTGATGCCCGAGAAGCGCTCGTATTGTTCGCGAGCAACCGCGAGGACGCGTCGCCGCTTCTCTTCGGAATCGCTGAACGCGCTCAATCCGATATGGACCTCTCCGGTTCCGAACGGCCGTTCCCAGTTTTTCGGGTCGTTGACGCCCTCATCTCCGAGCTGCCGGGCGCGCGCCGCCATCCCAACGCGGAAGGCTTCCGGAAAGCTCTCCAGTGAACGACGCGGGACGCCGAGCGACTGGAGGCCCGCGTAACTGATCGCGACGGACAGCCAGGGAGCGGGCGCATTCCACCAATTCGCTGCGGAGTCGACATGAGGGATGAGTCGATGCAGGAGTTCGCGGCCCGCCCGAGCATCGTCAACGCGCAACAGCACGTGAGTGCCGAAGTAGGGCGCTGGCCTCGGTCTGAATACGGTCGCCTGGATCTCATCCAGATCAACCGTCGGCGCATGGGTCGAACGATTGTTCTCGACAGACTCTTTCACTGACGACATCAAGACATCCTTTCATCGGCGCGGAGCTCTATTCATCCGGCCCCCGGCTTGATTGAGCCGTTTGCGGCTACGCAATCTTGTCCAGAAATTCGTCCACCGCCTTGCCGACGCGTTCGAGCCCTCGCGTCTCCGCCGCGGTCAGGTTCGGACTGTTGACGTACCACGCCTCCGCAGAGATCTGGTGGTCGAATATCCACTCCTTCGCCTTCCCGCTACGCATTCCCGGGTAACCTTCACAATTGCTCAGCCACAGATCCATAGCATTCGGAATCTTCGTCGCGAAGTCGTCGATGTAGGCGTCAAAGTCGCCGTCATAGGCCGTCGCGAAGAGAAGCTTCGTGTCGTTGTCCACGAACACGAAGCGCATGTCGTGGACCGTGCCCACTGCGTCCGCCGCCCGGAAGTTCCCTTCCAGTAATTGCAGCAGGCCGCGAAGCCGCTTCGCTCCCCCTTCCACGAACGGAAGGAACACTGTGAGCTCCGAGACCTTGCCCTGACGGAGGCCGATACGTCCGGCGGTCTGCGCCCGCGGCGGCGCTGCCAGCTCTTCCGTAAGCATCGAGAGCCCGTTCTCCATCGCAGCCTTTCCGATCTCCGGCGCGTCGGCGTAAAGCTCCCTGAGCTTTTGAAGCTTCTGTTCGACGACCGCGTCGCTTTGGTGTTCGGTCGCTGTTTGTGTTTGCGTTGCCATCACGATGTTCTCCTTTTCGTTTCTGTTCTACAGATGTGCGCCGCTCTCGTAGCTGCTGAGAGTTCCTCTCTTTAAAGGGAGAGGAAGTTTTCAGAGCAGCTAGCTGCTGATCTTGTCCGGCAACTCTTCTATTGTGTTTCCGATGCTTGTTGCCCAAAGACTTCGGCCAGGTTTCTCGGTTCCTTGCGCTCCTGGTGGTTCGTTTCGTGACGAAGAATCGATGATTGCCGGTAGACCTCTTTGCGCGCTCGCATGATGCTGCCGAGCGGACGATGCTCTTCCGTGACGCGCCAGGGGGACATAGATGTCTTGTCCATCCTCTCGAAGTTGTCGTCCCCGCCGATATCCTGTTGCGGCAACCGCAGTTTCGCGACGGTCACAAACGGCGAGAGGTTTTCGGGCCAGAGTACCGTCGTTTTCTCGACGGGCATTCGAGTCAGGTCCGTGGAGAGCTGCACCTGAACGTCGAACTCGTAGGGTCGCTTGCGCAATTCCGCGACGAGCGCCGGCCGGAAGACTTGTTCCGCAGATGTGAGATCGAGCGCTCGCTGTTCAACGCGGTCGGCGAACGATTGAACCGGAGCTACGCGAACCTTTGCGACGTAGTCGCCATGCCGCACCGCACCCATCGTCCAATACGTCGAGAGGATGAGATTCACGGGCTTGATTGGCGCGAGTTGCAGGAACGCGCCGAGTTCCTCCCACGCCCATTGCTCCGGAGGAAGCGTCCCCTTGCCCGTCACAAAGTTGTAGAGAAAGCGGTGCAGTTCTGCCTGCCTTTCCTCCGGCGTAAGGTTCGCAGGCGGCGGTAGGCCAAGGCTGGCGCCCAAAGACTGAATGAACACATAATGCGCGAGCGTGTTGGCGAAGAAGACCGGGTGGTTGATCAGCGCATAGTCGAAGGTGTGACTGTCCGGCTCATCTTCCAGAAGAGTTTTCCCCTCGATGCCGAAAATTTTCAGCCCGATGCCGGTAATCGGACCAAGGAACTGATCCCCGCCAACGTGGTTGGTCCCATTTGAGAAACGAACCATGGCTTCGTGGCGTCCCGGTTTGGCGTAAATGCCCTGCGCGTACTCGCTCGGCAGGCCACTGAGGATTTCAAATTCTCCACGGGCCAGACCGTAACCCTTGGCATGAGCGTTCCGCACCACACGTCCGATGCCCTCGGTTTTAAGCGACCCGCGCATATGCTGTTTCATGTCATCGAGGACCTGCTGCAGGGTTTGTTCAAAGCCGGACTCCTCCTGCTCAACATCGGGACCGTAGCGAACAAAGTTTTGCGTTGTGCTGCGCTCGGTGCGGTCGCGTACAGCCGCCTGGGCCGCCTCCTGTGTCATTGTTTTCTCCTTAGTCTTACTGCTGCGCTCTCATCTTCATCTGAAAATCAATACTGTCGGTGGGCCTGTCGCTAATCTCTTGATCTGATCGCTCTTGACCTTTCAGCGCGCCGCTTCGCTGAGAGTCCTGCCAACGGATGTACCAGGCGGAGCGGCGGACCTTTGATTGAATAAGTGAGGTATTCGCGCTTCTACGAAAAGCCAGTGCCGGAAATGCCGGGGGGCTGCATTTTGTCGTCTTAACAAAGCCGACATTCTGCGAGCGGACTAAAGAATAGGATCAAAAGAGAATTTGCATTTAAAGATGAGTCTGGTGAAGCGTTCGCGCGTCCAGCGGGAACGGAAGTTGTCCGATTCAGGCGGACAGCGACCTCAATGGAGGGCCATGCAGCTTGCCGCGCGCACATTTACAATTTACTTTTCCGCAGCGAATGCTCTCTTGACGATAGGTCTTATTATCAAGCGTTCGCTCTGCAACAGTTTGCTTTCGTGTTGAGAGCTGTGCTGCGTGGTCAGCTTCCTCCGCCCTTCTGAGCAATTCATGCAGCCATTCGTCTAACTTTCTTAACCGGCTCAGCGAGAGCCTGCGCATGGCATGTTTGAGTTAGAGTAAATTCATTAAGTCAGCACCCCGATAAGAGTGCGTCCGATAAGGAGCAAGAGGTTGCTCTGACTTTGCACACTTGGGAGAGACTTGATGGGCAGAACCCAACCTTGCACGAATAAGTAGTCCACGCGCTCAAGCTTTTTCACCGCGCTTTTGTGCGTCTCATCGCTGCTCACAATAAAATTTTTCAAATCCCGGGTTTAGTGCAAAGCTCGAGTGATTGGCTTTGCCCAAAAAGCCACTTTTCAGGGTGACTTTTTGGGCAGCCCGTTTCTTTTTTGGGCAACTGCATTTTCAAGCAACTTCCGCGTAGAACTTCGGCTTGATGTTCAACTCGTACATAGATTGAATCAAGCAACAAATGTTATGACACAGCACCTTGCATAACGCTTCGTTGACTTGCGCTCTCTTCACCTTGCTTCTCACGCTATCACCAAACTTCGATTTAATCATGTGGAAGGTCGTTTCCACGTTTGAGCGTTTGTGATAAGACTCCATGAAGCGTTCCGTATTGAATGCGAAATAGTGATACATCTTTTTCCACAACACGCCTTTGTGTGAAGGATTCGGTTTCTTCTTCTCGCCTTCACGAAATGGAATGTAGGGGGCAGCCCCGTTCATCAGAGCCGTGCAACGATTGTTAAAGCTATCGTATCCCTTGTCGGCAGAGACTTGCTGCATCTGAAAGTTGCGCGCCGTCGCTTCGACTAGCGGCTTAAAGTATGGACTGTCGTTTCTGTACTTCTCACTGATTTCAACGGCAGTCACGACATTAGTTTTGACACCGCAAATCAGGTGTATCTTAATCCAATCTTTGCTTTCCATCAGTTGCGGTTCTTCATACTTGGCATTAAACCATTGCACGAAACGACAGCCTGACAATCCGGTGGAGTCAACGGCAAAGTCCCGCTCAATAGCTTGCAATGGCAACGCGCTTTCCTCTATCAGCATTTGCAAGTATGGCGTGAGCATTTCCATTTCAAAGTAGTTAAAGATTGAGTTGTAGCAGGGCAGTTTCGAGAGATAGCCTTTCGAGTGCGCGTCTCTGAGGTCTGTCATAAAGCGACGGCCTGACACCGTGCTATAGACCTTGTAAGCCATCGCAAAGACCATATCTTCTAGCGGGATGCGCGGGCGGCCTTTAACTTGCGCTGGCTCTCCGATGCCCTGACAGAGTTTGTGGAGCAAGTAAACGAACTGCGCTTTTTCCATTGTCTGCGCTTTGTTGTAAGCAGGCCACTCTTGCTTGTAAGTCTTGCGCGTCACCTTGACGGTCTGTGTCACTGTAGTCTTGCCGTTCTCGGTAATAGTGGAAAGCGTGCGTTCGGTCTGTTCAATCGTGAATTGAACCGCATAGACGTGCTTACATGCGGCCTGACGAAACTCAAAGTCTGGACAACTACAACGCAAGGTGCGAGCGTCAACTTTGTATCTCGCCTTGCCCGATTGTGAAGGAACTAAATACAGCCCGCCGTCTCGTTTGATGCGCTTGCTCGTCGCTATCTGTTGCCCCTTTTGTTGTCTGATGTCCACCTGTTTTGTGCCTCCGCTCAAGATTGACTAACTTGAGAAATATACTACTTCATAAGTATATATTAGTCAAGGATTATTTTGACTTGACAATGTATTATTTCGGAGGTATATATAGCGCATGGCGAAAATACAAATCACGGTCTGGGGTTACAAGTGCGAGCGATGCGAGCATGAATGGATACCGCGCAACACAGTGGACGAGCCGCGTGTCTGTCCGCTTTGTAAAAGCCCGTATTGGAACAAACCGCGCAAAAATAAGAGCAGTAAGAAGAGTTGAGAAGTTGCGCCATTTGTGGGATTTTATGCCCGATGCTGCAACTAGAGTGGACAATCAAACTCAAGTTAGGCTCTGAGCCAGAGAGGGAAAGTGTAACAATGGCGAAGTGGATTAAAGAGCAATCGGAACTATTTCGCAGAGAACGGGTGCGACAAGAGCGGCGCGTTGCGGTGCTTCCTGATAAGGCGTCGCAACTGTGGATAGCCTTGCGTACACATATCCAAGAATCCGTTGACGAGATAAACAATGATAGCGAGTTTCAAAGCAGGGTCAGAGGCATTCTGCAATTCAAAGCAAGCACAGACTCGGATGCCTTTAGTGTCAGTAAACAAACGCCTCCTGAGAAAAACCTATACGTCAGCTTTAATAAAGACGTGCCAATCTTAACCGCTAGACTCTATACCGGACATCCTAGTAGTCCAAACGTGGCCTCAAAAGACTTTCCACCTATCAATTTCGAGTTAGATGATGGAGAGAACGTCTTTCTTAAAATGGGAGAGGTACAAGTCAAAGACCTTGACGAACTCTCGAAAATCTGGCTGATGCAGTTTGTCTCTCCCTGAAAAGCTAAGGCCGCCGCGTGTGAGCGCGCGGCGGCCTCTCCGCTCCCGCCGCTAGACTTTTTGGGCAAGCTCAATAGTTTTTGGGCAAGAGGCACTTTTTAGGCAAAGCCCGAGTGATTTCTTATTCCTTATCGGACGCGCTCCTGTTGGGTTACTGACTGCATGAGGTTGTATGTCTGAATTCTTTTAAGGTCGTGCGCACATCGGCCAATGCGACTAGATAAGAAGTGGGGAAGCTCGATCATTAGAGCAGCCAGTCTCTCGGGATGGCAAATTTCTCGGGATGGCAAATCACGTCGCAACAAAGCGTCTTTGAGACTCAGGATGTAAACCTTGACAGTTAGTAGCCGAGAGCCTAGAGTTGGCCCAATCGCTTAAAAGAATCCTGTCGGAATCGCCCACGGGTGTCTGTGTTCGCTGGATCCGGTGAATAAAAATGAGGGTGGCTGCGGCGCAAAAAGCTTCAGACAATGATGCTGCCAAGAAGCAGAAGGCCCCTGAGCGCGCGGCTTCCGTCTCCCAATATAATGTATCGCGGGCCTCAGTTTTTCCAGGCGCACTCATCCAGTGCAAGTGCGCCTGTGGCGGAGGATGCCCGCGCTGTCAGGACGAAACGCCGGAAGAGCCTCTTCAAACCAAGCTGAACATCAGCACACCCGGGGATTTCTACGAGCAGGAAGCAGACAGGGTCGCAGACCATGTCATGCGCATGGCGGAGCCCGCTCGACAGAGCCGGATAAATGTCGAGAGCAGGGCGGGAACTTCCGTCCAGAGACAATGTGCGGCCTGCGAAGATAAAGAAGAGACCATCCAGCGGAAAGAGGCATCCGTAGATCGCGTTACCTCTATGCCTGACGGAGTGCTCAACTCGGCAGGGCAAGCGCTGGATGCGACGACGCGCGATTTTATGGAATCACGCTTCGCGTACGATTTTGGCAAGGTACGCATCCATGACGATCAAACGGCGGCGGAATCTGCGCGTGCCTTGAACGCCAGAGCCTACACCGTCGGTCAGAACATAGTCTTCGGCACTGGACAGTACGCGCCGCAGAGCATTGAAGGAAAAAAACTGCTGGCCCACGAATTGACGCATGTCATTCAGCAAAGTCCATCCGGCGCCGGTCCTCCGGGAACAACCGTTAGCAGAGTTAAAGCCGGCTCTGCACAGACTTCGCTCCAAAGGCAGGAGGGCGGGGCGGGACACGTAAAGCAGGCTGAGGAGGATGCTTCAAAGGCGAAGCAGCTCGCCGACGCCAAAGCCAAGCTCGATGGGAAGAGTTGTGCAAACGCTCCGACGGGACTTGGCTTTCAAGCGCCACAGCCGAACTGCGCGACACCTCCTCCCAAAGATATCGGTCTTCGTGGAAGGCACTTTCATTTTTGCTTTGACTCTGATGTGCTCGTAGCAGAGACCTCCGCAGATGTCGCGACCTTCGTTGCCAGGCAGCGTGAGAGCGCGCCGGATGCGCAGTTCCTGGTGCATGGATATTCCAGTCTCGGCGGAGATGACCTTTATAACAAGAGGCTCGCATGCCATCGCGCCAATCGCATGTCCCGCCTGTTAATGGATGCAGGCGTGCCGTCTGCGCAGATCGAGACGGCGAGCAAAGGCGCGACCGATGAGTTTCCCGGCGGGCGGGAGTTCAATCGCGTGGCGGTGGTGCTGGCGGAAGTCCCGCCGGAGCGGCGCTTCGGCCAGTCCAGACCCGACCCGGCTTGTCCTAAGACCCCAACTAATCTCGGCAAGGTTGAGCCGGACCCAGCTTGTCCCGAGAACCCGCGCGACCTCGGCGCAGAGTGCCAGGGCTTGAGTGAGAAAGAGAGAGATGCCGATTGCGGTTCCTTCAATTTCTGCCTCGACTCGGATATCTTTTCCTCTCCGCAAACTCCCGGCAAGGTCATGGAGTTTGCACGACGACAGGCGGCCGCTTCTCACTTTACAGTGCAGGGTTATGCCAGCGATGAAGGCAGCCAGACGCTTGTTTACAATCAAAACCTATCCTGTCATCGAGCCGCACGGCTGGCCCGCGAATTAATGAAGGTCGGAGTTCCGCAGGAACAGATTGACATCTCCGGCAAGGGGCCGACGAAACAGTTTGGCAACGCCGAAGCCAATCGCGTCGGCCTCGTTCGCGTGAAACCGCCGGTCATCGGTCCCACACCCGAAATCGAAAAGCCTGACCTCAAAAAGCCTGCTGAAAAGCATGCCATCGTGGATCTGGCGCTCGCGCGTCTCAATACGGGCGGCTACAAATTGGAGGCTGACGCTTACATCTCTTTCTGGACGTGCGGTCGCGTCCCGACAGTGAGGCATGCTGTCAATACTACGCATTGGTATGTAGAGGGTGACCCGGGCGTGCCGAAATACAAGCACTTCCCCTTAACCACGGACCCGCCCACTTCAGGAGAGGCCGGAGGTCGTCTTGGACTCAACGCCGCCGTTATCTCTGACGATGTCTTCTTCGACAGAGCCACAGAAAAGGTGGGCAAGCTGCCGGATGTGATGGCCGCCATGACCTATCTCTCGTTCTTCGACAAAGTGAGCGATGAAGATTTCGGCACGGCGCGCGAAGTCGGCAGCGACCGGGAGAAGGGAGCTTTTCACTTGTCTGAGTTGGAAGGGCTCTCCAGGAGGACCGCCGATCCACTCAAAGATAAGCCCGCGCCTAAGTGCCAGAAAATTCCTCCACAGACCTTCAAGGGCGTTCCTGCGCCCGGCGAAGTCGGAGCCAAAGTTCCCAAATTTGAGGTCAATGAATCTGCTTTCCTCGGAGGCGCAGGGGCTTCCCAAATGGTTGCGCCCCTGCCCGGCAACAGAGGCTCACTCGAAACCACGCAGGATGCTCTGCGTGCCAGCGCCAAAGTGACGCTGCACGGCGCAGCAGAGGAATTCCACAACTACGATGTCGGCTTCGTGATGAGTCTCACACAGGATCACACCAGCATTGCGTACCGTGGCGGCGAGCAGGTGGAGAAGGCG
>JAFBAJ010000740.1 GCA_019247865.1 Acidobacteriota bacterium | reverse complement strand
GTTCTCTACGAGAAGAGGAACAGCATCGCTTATGTGACGCTGAATCGTCCTAAGGTGTTGAATGCTCCGAACCACGCAACCTGGGACGACTTGCAAGCCGCGTTCGAAGATGCACGCGATGATGAGACGGTGCGCGGCGTCATCCTGACAGGTGCGGGCGACAAAGCCTTCATCGCGGGCGCAGACATCAGTGAGCTGGCTACGGTCAGCGCCGTCAAGGCAGAAGCGTCCAGCAGTTACGGACAGGACGTCCTTAATTTGGTCGAGAATCTGGGTAAGCCGGTGGTTGCCGCCATCAATGGTTTCGCGCTGGGGGGCGGCTGCGAAACCGCGATGGCGTGCACCATCAGGCTGGCGAGTGAGCACGCGAAGTTCGGCCAGCCTGAAGTTAAATTGGGATTGATCCCCGGCGGCGGCGGAACGCAACGCCTGCCGCGACTGGTCGGAAAGGGGCGCGCCCTGCAACTCATCCTGTCCGGCGCGATGATCAACGCGTCAGAGGCTTATCGCATCGGGCTGGTGAACGAAATTGTGCCTGCTGCCGATCTGATCCCGCGCGCGGAAGCACTCCTGCGGGAAATCTTTTCCAACGCACCGCTCGCCGTTAAGTACTCGCTCGAAGCGGTGAATAAGGGATTGGAGACGAGCCAGGCCGAAGGTTTAGCCCTCGAAGCGTCGTTCTTCGGACTCTGCGCCGGAACAGAAGACAAGCAGGAAGGCACGCGAGCGTTTCTCGAAAAGCGCGCGCCACAGTTTCAGGGTCGTTGATGAAGAGGTGACTGATCGTCAGGAGAACACGATGTCTGCTCAAGTCGCTTATGCCGCATTCACTCCTTCCGCCGAGTTCAGCTTTACGAGCTCGGACGGAGTACGAGTGGCTTGCTTTCGTTGGGACAGTTGTGGTCCGGCGCGTGGCGTGGTCCAGATTGCTCATGGCATGGGCGAGCATCTTGGCCGCTACACCGAAACGATCGAAGAGCTGGTTTCAGCAGGCTTAACTGTTTACGGAAACGATCATCGTGGTCACGGGCGCACCGCACCTGACAAGGCGCATCTCGGAGATTTTGGCGAGGGCGGCTTTGATTCTTTAGTCGAGGACATGGTCCGGCTCAGTCGCATTGCTAGATCAGAGTATCCGGACCAGCCTTTCATTCTTCTTGGGCACAGCATGGGTTCCTTCGCGGCCCAACAGTACGTTCTTGATCGAAGCCGCGAGATAGATGCGCTCATCCTGTCCGGATCGGGAGCGCTCGACCGACTTGCCAGCCTCGCCACAGCCGCGCCGGCGGGCAGCAACGTCCTCAACGAGCACTTTGAACCGGCACGCACACCCTTTGATTGGCTGAGCCGCGACCCGGCGGTCGCAGATGCGTTTATGAACGATCCCCTGTGCTTTGCGGCGCTTGAGCCAGCATCGCTCGCCTCCTTTTTGCGCGCGGCGCAACGTCTCTCCGAGCCGACCAGCCTTCGCAACATCCGTGATGACCTGTCGGTCTATCTGTTTTCCGGAAGCGAAGACCCCGTGGGCCTGCAACTCGATGGAGTCGAGCTGCTGATTCAGCGCTATGAGAAAGCGGGACTCTACGACGTCTCGCGCGATTTCTATCCCGGCGGGCGGCACGAAATGCTCAATGAGATCAATCGAGAGGAAGTCAGAGAGCGATTGCTCGCCTGGGTCTCATCGATTTTGGAAGCCAGGGGATACGGCCCATCGCCGTGGGGGATTTAGGTATTAATTGATTGAAGGAGACACTATGACGACTGACAATATTTTTTCCGGACTCAAGGTAGTTGACTTCGCAAGCTTCATCGCGGGGCCAGGCACTGCCGTGATCTTGAGCGACTTTGGCGCTGACGTGATTAAGGTTGAGCCCCCTTCCGGCGATCTCTGGAGACATGGGAATCACGCCCCGCCATACCCGGAGGCGAAGGCCCCCTATCAGTGGCACCTGGCGAACCGGAACAAGCGCGGCATGACGCTCGACCTGAAATCCCCGGGCGCTCAATCGATTCTTGAG
>JAFBAJ010000696.1 GCA_019247865.1 Acidobacteriota bacterium | reverse complement strand
AGGCCGGATACCCGACGCGCAACATAGTCTGTCTCGCGGAGACGTTTGAAGCGAACGGCGCGCGCACGCTCCTGGCCGGCACGGACGGCTTCGGCCTCGTGCGTTACGAAGCAGGTGGAAGCTGGACGGTCGTCGGCGCGCGCGAAGGACTGCCGGGCAACAGCGTCTTCAGCCTGCGCCCGCAGACGGGCGAGCGCGGCACGGAGATCTTATGGATCGGCACGAACGGCGGCGGCCTCGCGCGGCTGGCTTTAGGCGGCTGGCGCAGCTTCACACAGGCCAACGGCCTTCCGGCCGGCTCCGTCTACAGCATCTTTGAGACGACGGACGCGGGACATCGCGCGATGTGGTTCGGGACTTACGGTGGCGGCCTCGCGCGCTTGCAGGACGGCGCGTGGACTGTCTTCGATAAAGGTTCCGGGATGCCGGACACGACCGTCTTCGAGATGCTGGAGACGACGCTGGACGACGGCGAGCGCGTGCTGTGGGCCGGGACGAAGAGCGACGGCCTCGTGCGTTTCGAGAACGGGCGCTGGGTCAAGCGCGAGATCGAAAAAGCTTTCGGCGGCTCGACCGTGCGGAGCATGCTGGCGACGACGGATGAAACAGGCGCGCGTGTGGTCTGGGTTGCGACGGGAGCGCGCGGCCTCGCTCGTCTCTCAAAAAACAAGTGGACGTTCTTCGACACGAACAGCGGCTTTCCGCACAACAGCGTCTTCGAGATGGCCGAGAGCACTGAGGCGGACGGGACGCGCGTGCTGTGGGTTGCGACCGGCGGCGGCGGCGTCGTGCGCTACGCGAAGAATCAATGGCAGGTCTTTGATGTCAGCTCCGGCCTCCCGTCCAACTCCGTCGTGAGCCTGCACGTCAGCCACAGTCCCGAAGGCAAACAATACCTGTGGGCCGGGACGGAGGGCGGCGGCCTCTCGCGCCTGTTGTTGAACGAAGAGGGGCAGCACTGGACGACTTACAGCGACACGACCCAGCTCGCAATTCCTAACAACACCATCTATCAGATCGTGGAGGACGCGCGCGGGCGCATCTACTTCAGCCACAACAAAGGCGTGGCGCGCCTCACGCCCAATCCCGCCACAACGGATGCGACGGATGGAGCAGAGTACGAAGTCCATAACTTTACGACGGAAGACGGGCTGCCCAGCAACGAGGGCAACGGCGGCGTCTCGTACGTGGACTCGCGCGGGCGCATCTGGTTCGGCACGGTGGCGGGCGCGGCCGTCTACGATCCTGCGCAGGAGCTTCCGGCAGAGACCGTCAAGCATCTCTACATCGAGCGCGCACTCGTCAACGACAAGCCGCGCACGCTGGCCTCGCTCCACACGCTCGCGCACAACGAGAACCACCTGACGATTGAGTATGCTCTGCTCTCTTTCAAGCATGAAGACAGCACGCGGTATCGCACGCAGCTCGTCGGCATCGAAGCCGAGCCGTCGGCCTGGACGAGCGATTTCAAGAAGGAGTACACGGCGCTGCCCGCAGGCGATTACGTCTTCAAGGTCTGGGGCAAAGACTACGCCGGTCACGTGACGGAGCCGGCCACCATCTCCTTCACGGTCAGGCCCGCGCTCTGGCGCACGTGGTGGGCTTACACGCTCTACCTGTTCGGACTGGTCGGGCTGGTCTACGTCGGCGTGCGTTATCGCACGCGCGCGCTGCGGCGGCGCAACGCACTGCTGCAAGGCAAGGTGGACGAGCGCACGCGCGAGCTGGCGGAGACGGTCGAGGAGCTGAAAGAGTCCGAGCAGCGCGCCTACGAGTACGCGCAGGCCAAGAGCCAGTTTCTCGCCAACATGTCGCACGAGATACGCACGCCGATCAACGGCGTGATCGGGATGACGAACCTGCTGCTCGACACGCCGCTCACGCGCGAGCAGCGCGAACGCGCGGAGCTGGTCAAACGCTCCGGCGACATGCTGCTGACGATCATCAACGACATTCTGGACTTCTCGAAGATCGAAGCCGGAAAGCTGGTGCTGGAAACAATCGACTTCGACCTCGCGACGGCGATTGAAGATGTGCTGGAGCTGGTCGCGCGCAAGGCGCAGGCGAAGGACCTGGAGCTGGCGGGCTATATCGCGCCGGACGTGCCGCAGGCCCTGCGCGGCGACCCGATTCGCCTTCGCCAGATCCTCATCAACCTCGTCGACAACGCGATCAAGTTCACGGAGCGCGGCGAGGTCTCCGTGCGCGTCAACCTGCTGGCGTTAACGGGCCACGCGATCAGCCTGCGTTGCGAGGTCAGCGATACCGGCATCGGTCTCGAAAAGGAGACGCTGGCGCAGCTCTTCCAGCCCTTCACGCAGGCCGACAGCTCGACGACGCGCAGATACGGCGGCACCGGCCTGGGGCTCTCCATCGCGCGGCAGCTCGTCGAGCTGATGGGCGGAGAGATCGGAGCCGAGAGCACGCCCGGTTCCGGCAGCCGGTTCTGGTTCACAGCGAATTTTGAGACGGCCGCGCTCGCCCACGATCGAGAGCCGCGCAGCCCTGTGGAGAGCGCCTTTCAGAACCGGCGCGTGCTCTATGTCGGCGCGGCGAACACGCAACGCGAGAGCGTGCTCGCGCAGCTCGAAGCGTGGCACATGCATACGACGTGCGCGGAGGACGGAGCAAGCGCGCTGGCAATGCTGGCGAGCGTGCGCGAGGCTGAGTCCTTCGATCTCCTGTTGATCGACTCAAAGCTCGCGGACATGAAGGGGCACGAGCTGGCGCAGACCGTCGTCTTCGAGAGCATGCAGCCAGAGGCTCCGATCATCCTGCTGACCTCGCTCGACGAGCGACGCACGCTCTCCGGCAAATTCCATCTCCTGACCAAGCCCGTCCGGCGCGCGGAGTTATACAGCAGCCTCTGCGCCGCGCTGCAACTGATAGATAATTCGCCGCAGAGACACGCGCAGGTCGAGTCGCCGACTGCGAATATCCTTGAGCTCGGCGACGTTGAGCCGCGCCTCAAGATGGCGGATGCGGACTTTCGGCTTCTGCTGGTCGAAGACAATCAGACGAACCAGCAGGTCGCCGTGAGCACGCTGGCGCAGCTCGGCTATCGCATCGAGAGCGTCTCGAACGGACGCGAAGCCCTCAACGCGTTGCAGGAGGGCGAGTACGATCTGGTCTTGATGGATTGCCACATGCCGGTCATGGACGGCTTTGAGGCGACGGCCGAGATTCGTCGTCGCGAGCCGCCCGCACAGCGCCGGACGCCGATCATCGCCATGACCGCGAGCGCCCTGCCCGAAGACCGCGCGCGCTGTCTGGCCGTCGGCATGGACGATTACCTGACGAAGCCGCTGCATCGCGAAGAGCTGCGCGCGATCCTCGCACGCTGGCTGCCCGCGGACGGCAGGCAGCGCGCGGCGAGTTTCAGTTTCGCTTCCGCTTCAGCCACAAACACAGACGCCTCGCTCGACCCGGAAGCCCTCGCTAACCTGCGCCAGCTCGGCGGCCCGGATCAGAGTTTTCTGCGCGGCCTGATCGAGATCTTTCTGCACGAGAGCACGGAGCGGCTGGTGCGTCTGCGCGCTGCGGCCGCACGTGGAGACGCGCAGGCCGTGCAACACATCGCGCACACGCAGCGCGGAGCCTGTCTCAACTTCGGCGCGCGCCGGATGGCTCTGATCTGTGAAGAACTGGAGAGGGCGGAGGCAGCAGCTTCAATCGAGCACGAAGCAGCACTCGTCCGTCTCGAAGATGAGTTCGCGCGCGTCCGGTCAGCGTTGGAGGCTGCGAGCTCGCCAGACCTTATCTCATTACTTTAATCATCAGAGCGTCAATCAGCCTTTATGCACTCGTGAGTGTAGAAGCTACACTGTTTGAAGTTCGAGTGAAGCAGCAAAACGAAAGAAGCTCACGCAAAGGCGCAAAGGCGCAAAGAAAGACTTCATTGTTTTCCTTTGCGTCTTTGCGCCTTTGCGTGAGACTGTTTTGAAACTGACCCACCACCGAATCTTGATGACGCTTGCTCTTCAGCGAGCCCAGCTCAGGCTCTCATCCTCATGCTTCCTGCGCCGCTTCTCCTCGTACATCAGCGCATCGCCGCGTGCGAGCAGCTCTTCGATGGTCTGCTCTTCTTCCGTCCCGCCGCGCACGATACCCGTGCTGACGGAGAGCGCATAGGGCAGCGCGCGCTCTTCATTATGACGGCGCAGGTTCTCCTGCAAACGCGTGAGGCTCGTGCGTGCGTGCGTGCGCTCGGCCTGTGTTTCGAGGATCACGAACTCGTCGCCGCCGATGCGCGCGATGATGTCCGAGCTGCGGAAGGTCTTGCGCAGGAGGTCTGCGAGATGGCGGAGCGCGTTCGAGCCCTCCTCATGCCCGTGCGTGTCGTTGATCTGTTTGAGGCCGTCCATGTCGGCGTAGATGAGCGAAGTCTCCTGCCGTGCGCGGCGCGCGGCCTTGAGATGCTGGTCTGCGAGCGTGAAAAAGCCGCGCCGGTTATAAAGCCCCGTCAGCTCGTCCGTCAAAGAGAGCGTGCGCAGGGTCTCCTGCGCCTGCTTGAGCTGGCTCAGGGCATGCTCCAACTCTTCGACCCTCTCGGCGAGGCTCCGTTGCAGCTCGACGATGCGGATGCCGACCTCCACGCGCGCGTGCAGCTCGTCGCGGTCGAACGGCTTGGTGACGTAATCGTCCGCCCCTGCTTCGAGCCCGGCGACGATGTCTTCCTTGCCGCTCTTGGCCGTCAGCAGGATGAGATAGACCGGCGTCTGGCTCGGCACGCGGCGGACGCGGCGGCAGACATTGATGCCGTCGATCTCCGGCATGTTGAGGTCGAGGATGGCGAGCTTGGGAGCCGACGCACTCTGCAAGACCTGCCATGCGACCGAGCCGTCGCAGGCTTCGACCACCTCATGCCCCCACGATTCGAGCGTCGTCCTCAGCACTCGCCTGGAAACGGTTTCATCTTCCGCGATGAGAATCTTCAAAACGCTTTTCCTTTTATAGCCACATGCAATTGCATAGAGCCGCTGTGCTATGGCGCTCGTGTCAGTACCGCCTGCGGTAGCGGGCGGGTATGTCGCGTTGAGACCCGCCCGCTACCGCAGGCGGTACTGACCTGATTTTAATTGAGCAGGCGTGAGAGCCAGTGCATGATGTTGAGCGCGAACTGCCGGTCGTCAGTCCCTTTGCGGTTCATGCCCATCTGCACCTCTTCGCGTCCGAATGACGTCTGCGCTGGCTCGCCGCGTATGACCTGCGCCGAGAGCATCGCGGCCTCGCCGAGCACGACGACGCGCCCTCTGCCGAACCTGAACGCCAAGCCCTGCGCGCGCCCGGCCGCAGAGGTTTGCTCTTTGTCGCCCGGCTGCTTCACGTCAAAAGCCGTGTCGGACAGTTTGAGCAGGACAACGCTGCCCGGCGGCCCTTTCAAAGACTGTCCGGTGAAGCTCAGCACCAGCTTCACACGCTCCGCAGCATTACGGCCGCGCGTGATGGCATGCTCTCCGAGCAGTTGGTTGTCTCTGGAGAAGAGCAGAAAACTCTGCCTGCCCGTATCCGCGTCGTGGTTGGCAGGATCGTTCGTGAAACCTTGACGCATCCCGACGCCGAAGCGCGACGCCAGCCCCTCGGCTGCCGAGCCGTACGGAGCGTGGTCTGCGATCAACAACAGAGAGCCGCCCGCACGCACCCAATCGCGCACGGCATAGCATTCTTCGGCGGTGAAGGCGGAGGTGCTCACGCCCGGCAGGTCTTCTCGCTCCTCGCCGAGTGCGTTGGCGATGACCAGCACGTCATAGCCCGCGAGCGTCTGCGCCTTAAACTTAGCCTTGTTCGAAGTCACGTCGTAGCCGTCGCTCTTCATCAGCTCGGCGAAGGGCTTGTAACGACCCGTTGCCGTGTGAAAGTTATCGTGCGCCTCATCAAAGAGAATCTTAGGATGCCTCTTCGCATAGGCCGGGCGCGCGACGCTCGTGTCAAAGGTCGGGTCGGCCATCTGCTGTCCGGCCGTGAACGCGCACAGCGAGGCGACACAAATGGCGACGGCCGGAATTTTTGTGCTCAGGATTTTCATGATCTGTGTCCCAACAGGCCGGAAGGATCGGAAAAGTAGGCCCCGACCCGCTCGAAGTAGTGACCGACATCCAGACCGTCCATCAGCGCGTGATGCACTTCGACCGAGAGCGGCATCTTGATAATGCCGCCGTCCTCATAATGCTTTCCGAAAGACATTTTCGGGACGGAGTCCTCCGTGCTCCAGCGCCGCGCGTGCGACACGCTGGTGAACGAGACCCACGGCAGGACTGAACAGTGAATCACATCGTCCCGCCCGTCTTCGCCCATCTCGAAACTGTCGGACGCGGCGCGCGCCTGCTCAAAAGCCCTCCTCGCGCCCGCCTGAAAGCGACTGAAGTCTTCGTCGTAATCGAAATAGCAGAACCGGAACCGCCCGTCATCGAGCAGCACAGTGGTTCCGGCATCGATGCGCTCGTACACGAGCACGCGCCCGTCGCGCAGGCGATAGCGGAACGGCTCCAGCTCGTTGACGACCTTGAGGACGATGAAGTGGTAGGCGAGCGTGAACGAGAGCCCCTGCGCCTCGCGCGTCAGCCGCAGCAGAGCCGTCACATCCACCTGCGCGCAGACATTGAAGTAAGGGTTGTCGTAGCCCTTGAAGAAATGAAAGATCGGACGCCGATGCCATTTCTCGATGTCTAAGTAGGTGACCATAAAATTCCCGATACTATAAACCGAGTCGCATTCTCGTTCATAGCTTTTTCACCGCCTGAGACGCGGCGACAGCATTCCTTTCAACCCGCTCAACTAAATCGTTGGTAGTGACCTAAATTCAACACTCTGCGAATTCTCTGCGTGAACTCTGCGCCTCTGCGGTGAATATTGTGCAGCCTCAGCTCAACGCAGAGACGCAGAGAAGTCGCTGAGAGACACAGAGAAAAACAATTTAGAAGACGACTAAATCGTTGACACTGACCACGGAGTTTACCTAAGATAACGGACACACAAAGTTCTATCGTCTCAGTTATTTCTAACGAACATTCGGGATGGTTCGCGACCCTCGCGCGTAGCACTCCTTTTATCCGTTTCGTCATGCCAGGTTCAGGCAGGTGGCCGACGTGTACCTGATAAAAGGAGCAACTTCAAACTTTCCGCAGCCGAACGTAAAAGAGGAGAAAACCATGCAGCGCATCTTAGTTCAGACCATGAGCGTATGGCTCAAGAGCTGTGTGTTGTGCCTGTTCGTCGCCCTCGCGCTCGCGCCCCACGCATGGGGGCAGGCGCAGATCGCCTCCGCCGCCTTGCAGGGCGTGGTCTCAGACGAATCGGGCGGGGTTGTTCCGGGAGCCACTGTCGAGGTCAGGAACGTCGAGACCAACCAGACCCTCTCGGTCACGAGCGATGGAGACGGGCGCTATGTCTTCCTGCAATTAGCGCCGGGCGAATACACGATGACCGTCTCGCACGAGGGCTTTGCGACCCTCGTCCAGGAGCATCTGGTGCTCACGGTCGGTCAAGCCGCCGCGCTCAATCTGAAGTTGCAGGTTTCGCAGGTGGAAGCACGGGTCACGGTCACGGCCCTCCCGGTCGTGGATACGCTCAAGACCGAATCCAGCTCGACGCTCAATGAGAACACGGTCACGAACACGCCCATCCTCGGCCGCAAGTTTGAAGACCTCCTGACCTTGACGCCGGGCGTCAGCGTCGTGCAGGGGCCGGACGGTGACGAGATCAATTTCGCAGGGCAGCGCGGCGTCTTCAACAACGTCAGCCTCGACGGCGGCGATTACAATAACGGCTTCTTCGGCGAGCAGGTCGGCGGCCAGCGCGCGGCGATAGACATCACGCTCGAAGCCGTGCAGGAATTTCAGGTGGTTGCGACGGGTGCGTCCGCCGAGTTCGGCCGCACGGCCGGCGGCATCATCAACGTCATCACCAAGTCCGGCACGAACGAGTTTCATGGGAGCGCCTTTTATTTCCAGCGCCTGCGCGCGCTCTCTTCCAATACCTCTGACGGCAAGCCGCTCACGGGTTTCCACCGCGAGCAGTTCGGCGGCACGGTCGGCGGCCCGATCAAGCGCGACAAGATGTTCTTCTTTCTCGCCATCGAACAGATCCGCGAGAACCTGCAACGAGCTAATCTGAGCGAGCAGCTCGGCGCGACGCCCTGCCCCGTCTCGACTCCGACGATTCTCCTCAACGAAGCACTGATTAACGGCAACGGCGACTGCCAGCGGCTCGCGCTGATCAACTTTTACCGGACGCGTCTGAATCAGGAAGAAGGACTGCCGATCCAGCGCCCCATCAGGAACACTGCGGTGCTCGGCAAGTTCGACTGGACGATCAATAAAGCGAACAAGCTCGCGCTCTCCTATAATTTCGATTACTCGAAGAACACCAATCAGACCTTCGACGTGGCGACCTACGGCAACTCCGCCAACGGCACCGAAGGCCCGTCGAAGATCAACGTCTTCAACGCGAACCTCTTCACCTTCGTCTCGCCGACGATGGTCAACGAGGCGCATTTCACCTACGGGCGCGAGGAGCGGCCACGCTCCGCCATCCCTTCCAACGTCTTCGCGGACACGGCCATCGGCTTCAATCCCAGCTTTCGTTTCGGCAATCCCTTCTTTCTCCAGCCGAACGTGGACGAGCTGATCTGGCGCACGCAGGTCAAGGACAACTTCTCCATCGTCAAAGGCCCGCACACGATCAAGTTCGGCGGCGAGTGGCTGCACACGGTCAACACGCAGGTCTTTCGCGGCTTCTTCACGGGCCGCTACATCTTCGACTCTGTGACCGGATTCCTGCGCTATGCTTCGCCGACCGCGCCCGGCGGTTTCGGCAACACGACGCTCGAATGCGTCAGCGCCGCCGGAGCCGTGACGTGGGTCACGCGCGGCCTCGGCGAGACGTGTCCCGCCGGGAGCAATGTCGCCGGGCCGCTGCTGCTCTACTTACAGAACGGCATCCCGACCGGCATCGCGGGCGTGCCCCCGCCCGGCGCGTCGAGCATCAAGAACGAAGACCTCGGCCTCTACGTGCAGGACAAGTGGCAGATCAGGAGAGACTTTACACTGAACTACGGTCTCCGCTGGGAGGCGCAGATCTTTCCGGAGCCCGTCGTGCCTCCGTCACAGACGGCTTACGGCGCGCTCCTGAACGACCCGCGCTTTCCGTCCGACGGAACACTGCATAGTCCCAAGAAGGAGTTCCAGCCGCGCGTCGGTTTCGCCTGGGACATCGGAGGCAAGGGCAAGTCCGTGCTGCGCGGAAGCTACGGCATCTTCTACGGACGGCAAAACATGCTGTCGCAGGTCGGCTCGATCACGGATAACGGCGCGCAGCAGTTCGGCATCACCTGCGCGACGACCTTCGCCTTTACCTGTTTCGGCGCTTCGACCACGCCGCCCGTCTATCCCAACATCCTCCCGGCCACGCCGACCGGCACGATTCCGTTCGGCGCGTCCGTCCGCGTCTTCAGCAAGAACTACGCGAACCCGCGCATCTATACGACCAACGCGCAGTTCGAGCAGCAGCTCGCGCAGGACTTTGCGCTCTACCTCGATTTCACACACTCGCAGGGCGTGCATCTGACGCGCTTTCTGAACTACGCGCGCACGGGGCTCTTCCCGACGCTCGGCGATGTCTTCGTGACGAGCGCCAACGGCAAGTCCGTCTACAACGGCTTCACCGTGGGCGTGCGGAAACGCCTGAGCCATCGCTATCAGTTCGAGGCCAATTACGTGCTGGCGAAAGATAAGGACGACGATTCCAACGAGCGCGACCCGTTCACAGACCGCTCGTTCGACATCAACAACCTGAGTTTGGACTACGCCCTCTCGGACAGAGACATCCGGCACAAGTTCAACTTCTACATGTACGCAGAGCTGCCCTGGCATCTGGAATTCTCGCCGCGCATACAGGCGCGCTCGGCGCAGCCCATCACGCCCACTGTGCGCACGGCGACCAACCGGAACTCCCTGCGCAAAGACAATAACTATTTCTCCTTCGACTGGCGCTTGCAGCGTCCGTTCCGGTTTGCTGAAAGATACCAGTTGATTCCGATTCTGGAGATGTTCAATACCTTCAACAACGCGAACAACATCAACCCGCTCAGCACGCCCGGCCTCTTCAACTTCGACGGCTTTCTGAGGCAGGGCGTCGGCGACCCGCGCCAGCTCCAACTGGCGCTGAGGTTCCTGTTCTGACAAAAGATTAA
>JAFBAJ010000674.1 GCA_019247865.1 Acidobacteriota bacterium | reverse complement strand
TAGGACATCCGCGAAGACCTTCATCAGCGGCCCGCGCACGAGCTGCGGCACGGGGTCGAGCGCGCCCGCCAGCTTCATCGCCAACTGGCGCGGATAGCCCGCGAAAACTTCGTCGCCGCCGACGCCAGAGAGCAGCACCGTCAAAGTCTCACGCGCCGCGCGCGAGACCAGATAGCTCGTGATGACGGCGGGGTCTGCGACCGGCTCGTCCATGTGATAGACGAGCTTGGGCAAGAGCTCCGCCACGTCCGGCTTGAGCATCATCTCGTGATAATCCGTGTCGAGCAGCTTTCCGACGCGACGCGCCCAGACGGCGTCATCCGGGATGATGTCGTAATGCAGATCCTCCGGCTCGATGCCGATGGTGTAGGTCGAGACACGTCGCCCGCCGCTGTGGTTCTTCATCAGCGCGACGATGGAGGAAGAATCCACGCCGCCCGACAGGAACGAACCGAGCGGCACGTCCGCGACCATCTCCAGACGCACGACGCGATCCAACGTCTCCAGCACGCGCTCGCGCCACCACTCTTCGCTTCGACCCTCTTCGATCTCTTCGAAAGAGATGTCCCACCACTCGCGCACAGACACTTCTCCGGCACGCCACGTCAGCACGTGCGCGGGCGGCAGCTTGTTGATGCCACGAAAGAGCGTGTGCGGGTCAGGCGTCCAGAGGAAGGTCAGATATTGATTGAGCGCTTCGGGGTTTATCTCGCGCGGGACGAGGCCGGTCGCGAGGAGGGCTTTGATCTCGGAAGCGAAGATGAAGGCCGCGCCCGTCTCCGTCTCGACCTCCGTGTAATAGAGCGGCTTGATGCCGACGCGGTCGCGCGCGAGCGTGAGCTGCTGCTCCTGCTCGTCCCAGATGGCGAACGCGAACATCCCGTTCAGATGTTGTAAGCAGCCCTCGCCCCATTCGGCGAAGGCCGCGAGCAGGACTTCCGTGTCGCTGTCCGTCCGAAAGCGATGGCCTGCGCCTTCGAGCCGCTCTTTCAGCTCCAGGTAGTTATAGATCTCTCCGTTGAAAGTGATGCTGTAACGCCCGTCTGCGTAGAGCATCGGCTGATGCCCGGCGCTGCTCGTGTCGATGATCGAGAGCCGCCTGTGTCCGAGACACGCGCGCCTCGCTCCCCCATCGATTGCACGCGAGCTCCACACACCGACATCGTCACGCCCGCGATGCTCTATGCTCTCAAGCATCGCCTGGATGTGCTGTTCGGGTTCATGACTGATGAGTCCGGCGATGCCGCACATAATTCAGAAGTCAGAATACAGAAGTCAGGAATCAGAAGAAACCGGCGACCGCCTCTCCGCCTGTTCCGGCTGGAGAGCTGCCTTGCGTCGCAAAGCCTCTTCGATGAGGCCGCTGACCCACTCGGCGCGCGCGTCCCAGGTTCCACTCTGCACTGCTGCCTGGCGACGGCGTGCGGCATCAGCATCATCTTCTGCGAGCGCGTCCTCGATCAGGCTCAAAAACTCTTCACGGCTGCGCGCGATTCTGAGCACGTCGCGCATCGGTTCGTACTCCGGCAGCGGAGCGATGACGACGGGCTTGCCGGTCGCCAGGTATTCGCGCACCTTGATCGCCGAGCCGTAATTGGTGAAAGCCTGCTCCGTCTCCCACGGCAGCACGCAGACATCAAAGCCCGCCGCGTAACGCGGCAGCTCGTCGTAGGTGACGGGCGGGAGGAAATGCACGTTCGGCAAATCTTCGATCTCCATCCCGCGCGACTTGTTGCCGATGAAGACCCAGTTCCAGAGAGGGCGCTCGCGCGAGGCGCGCCGGATCAGCTCCTGATCGACCAGCCACGGCTCGACGGCCCCGAAATATCCGATCCGGGGCGCAGGAATCTTTGCGACCTCCTCTGCGACTTCCAGCTCGCCGCTGCCCGCGCGCGCCCAGTGCTCGAAATCCACCGCCTGCTCCAGAAGGTACGAACGCTCGCGCCCGCGCGTCGCCTCCTCGAAAAGTTTTCGACCGGAATAAAAGATGATGTCGGCCGCATCGAGCGCGCGCTCGTGCAGGCGGCGAATCGTCTGCGGGTCAGTCGCGTGATCCATCGTGTTCGCGTCGTACTTGTCCGAGACCTGATAAACGACCAGCGATTCATTGAGACGCCCGATCATCTCGACCGCCGTCGGAATCGCGATCCACAGGACAGGCCGCGTGAGGCCGCGCCGCCGCGCCAGCATCCCGATCTGCGCGCGAATCAATCTACGGTTCGCGTCCCGCGCCGCACGGCTGCCGAAGAACGGCAGCGCCGCAGGCGACACGACCGTGATGCCCTCCGGCGTGTTGCGCGCCAGCTTCGAATAGCTACGCATCTTCCGCATCACGCGCGGCAACAGATCCTTGTTCCTGATCGAAGGCAACCCCATCGAGATCGAGTTCACGAAGATGACCCGATTCCCGGCCCGCGCAAACCGACGCATCAAGTGGTTCTTCGAGTGCGGGTGGTGATACCACCAGTCCTCGCCGCCGAAGCAGATGATGGATTTTCCCGAAAGCATTATTCGCTGCCTGAGACCTGCCGTTAAAGCCTTTCGATCACACACTTTCAGCTACAATTTTTTTCGATGCCTCGCATACTAACATGTGCGGAATGGTTGGTGCACTTGAGCCGGAAGGCGGCACCGGGATGAGTCTGGTGATTACTTCACATCGAGCAGCTCGACATCAAAGATGAGCGTCGAGTTGCCGGGAATCTTCGGCGGTCTGCCGGCCGCGCCGAAGCCGAGGTCTGCAGGAACGACGAGCTTGCGTTTGCCGCCGACCTTCATCCCGGTCAAGCCTTCCTCCCAGCCTTTGATGACTTCGTGGTTGCCGAGCGTGAGCTTGAGCGGCTGCCTGCCCGGATCGCGCGAGCTGTCGAATTTGGTTCCGTTCTCCAGCGTCCCGGTGTAATTCACCGTCAGGGTCTTGCCGGTCTGCGCGGTCGCTCCTGTCCCTTCGACCAAATCCTCGTATTTGAGACCGGTCGCGGTGGTCACTTCAACATTGCTTAAAGGTGAAAGGCTGTTCCCGCCCGCTGTCCAGAAATAAGAGACGGCCGCGTAGACCAGCAGCGCGATGACGACAGCTCCCAGCAGAGCCATAATTACCCTGCGCAGAGTCGGCTGACCAGAGTCGGCGGGCCGAAGCGCTCTGGTCGGCAAGAGCGGCTCGGAGGTCTGCGCCTCGCTCCACTCATCAAGCGTCTCCTCCTCCTCAGCTGCGGCCGGTTCTTCTTCGGCCGGGAAATGATCGGCGAGGTTGAGCTCCCTGATCCTCGACGCGAACGCCTGATGGAACGATTCCAGCTCCTCTGCCAGCCAGGCATGTTGAGAGGGCCAGTCGAGCCGGTCGGCCGGGTCTGCGTCGTAAGAGCTGATGATGTGGCTTTCCTTACCGTCCGGTCGCTCTCTCCAATCCAGCTCGCTTCCGATTTCCCAATCGATCTCTTTTCTTTGCTGATGTAATAGATGGTAGTAAGCCTTAGCGTCCGGGCCGGAGATGGTGATGTTAACTCCGAGCCGTTTGTCCCGCACGTGAAGCGTCGCGGCCAGCAGAAAATTTGAGCGCCCAAGTGCAAAGGGCATCCATTGCTGTCGCTGTGGCTTTGGCGGCTTGAGCATGGTTTCGCGCCGGAGCAGGAAATCTTTGAAGGCCGTCCAGTATTCCAACTGTAGCTGCGGTGTGTCTGTACTCTGGCTCGCGCCTTTGTCTTCATCCGCTCTGGCAGCCGGGAGGGTCGGGCTGCTGACCGTCGGGCGCAGGGCTGGTGGCAGCACCTCCGTTTTGACTTCGCGCGCGGGGAGCGGGGCCGGGGGCTGGCTCGCTCGGCGCAGGGCTTCGCGCATCTCTCCGGCCGATTCGTAACGCCGTTGCGGCTCTTTCTCCAAAGCGCGTTTGATGAGCTGCTGTAATCCGGCGGGCACTGTGGCCGGAAGCGGCTCCGGCTCGCGCGTGATGATCGCGCCGAGGAGAGCCGTGATCTCTGTTTGCGGAAAGGGCAGATGCCCGGAGAGGAGCTGATAAAAGATGACGCCGACGGACCAGATGTCCGTCTGCTCCGAACGCTTGCCGTCGAACGCTTCGGGCGGCATGTAATTAGGCGTGCCGGTGGCAATCGTGCTCTGGGAGGTGGTCTTGAGGATACGTGCGATGCCGAAGTCCGCGAGGCGCGGCGTGTGGCGCTGGAGGAGGATATTGTCCGGCTTTAAGTCTCTGTGAATGATGCCGCGCGCGTGCAGGTGCTCAAGCCCGGACAGGATGCCGAGCGTCATCTCGACCGCGGATTCGATGGAAGGCGCACGGCCCTGATGCGTTTCCAGCCATTTCGAGAGCGAGCCGTCCGGCGCATACTCGCTGACGATGACGATCTGTTCGTCGTAGATGTCCGCGTCGATGAGGGGCAGCACGTTCGGATGACCGCTCGCATGCACCCACAGCGCGGCTTCATGCCGGACCGCCTCCAGATCGACATCCTCGTCGTTCGGAATCTTGATCGCCACCTTGGTGGTCGTGATGGCCGTGCGCTTTTCCGCCAGCCAGACGACGCCGAACGCGCCGCGTCCCAGCTTGCTGACCAGAGTGTACGGGCCTATTTTGTCGCCTGATTTAGCCATGCGCTGAAGAGACTGGCTTGAAGTCGAACGGCTGACCGATGTGCGAGGGCGCATCATAGCCTAATTTTTTTCGCCCGGCATGTATTTTTTGTGATTTCGGCCGGACTGTACGTTCAAGTAGTAAACCCAAATGAAGGGAGTTCCCCGGAGGTTAATAGCTCAGAGCCCCCAGTTCTAATTTCGTCCCCTGCCACTAACCGGGACAAACCATGAAAAAATCAGACAGATCTCTCGCGGGACGCATGAACTATGTGTCTTTCTCGCTATTTTTACTGCTTTCAATGATTCTGCCGCTGCACGCTCTGCGAGCGCAGGAAACTCCGCGTCTCGACCAGCAGGCGGGACGCATCACCTTCGCTAAATCTTCGAGGCCGCAGCCCCGCGCTGAGGGCGAAACTTTTTCCATCTCGGGCCATGTCACGCACCAGAACGGCGTGCGTATGAGCGGAGTGCTGCTGACGCTGATCGGTGATGAGACGGGGCAGCGCACGGCGACGACGGACGCGGACGGCGCGTACGCTTTCAACGGTCTTGTGAGCGACGCCTACTCGCTGGAGCCTTCCAAAGACGGCTACGAATTTGCTCCGCCGACGGTCTTTTATGAGGGACTGGCGAGCGACTTCGTGCAGAACTTTATCGCCTTCGGGCCTCCGCCTCCGCCTCCGCCGCCTCCGGCCAACGCGCCGACGCTCGGCTGGTCGACGTACACGGACGGGGCAAACCATTTCACGGAATACGACGCGATGCTCGGACGCGATGCGGCCGGGAACACGTATGCCGGCGGCACTACGGACACGGATGACAAAGGCAGCACAGACCTCATCCTCTTCAAAGTAGACCCGAACGGCAATCGCCTGTGGACGCGCACCTTCAACGGCGCTGGGAACTATAAAGACGGAGCGCTGGACATCGCCGTGACTCAGAGCGGCAACGTCTACTTGGCAGGCTACACGTACAACAACCTGACGGGGGCGGATCAGAGCTATGATTATCTGCTGCTCAAGTACGACACGAACGGCACACTGCTCTGGGCCAGAACTTACGACGGGCCTTCCAAGCGCGATGACCTGCTCTCCTCCTTGAAGATCGACGCGAGCGGGAACGCTTACATCACCGGCAGCTCTTTCACCATCGGCACCAGCTTCACGGATTTCGCGACGCTCAAATACGACGCAGAGGGAAACCAGGTCTGGGTCAAGCGTTACGACAGCGGCGACGGCGAGCTGGCGGGCGAGCTGGAAGTGGATTCGTCGGGCAATGTCTACGTCACCGGGACGGTCGTTTCCAATGCGACGGGCGGCGACATCATCACTATCAAATACAGCCCGAGCGGGCTGGAGCTGTGGCCTGCGCCGAGCCGTTACAACTCCGGCGGGACCAATTCCGATAAGGGCTTTGAGATCGAGATCGGCAGCGGCGGCATAGTCTATGTCTCCGGACAGATCTCCATTCGGGACGAGCCCGAAACGGCGCTGCTGAAGTTGAACGGCGCGAACGGGAGCGTCATCTGGTCGCGTAACTACAGCGCGACGGACGGCACTTATCCGGAGCTTCCGGTGGCGATGAAGCTGGACGCACAGGGCAACGTCATCCTCAGCGGCACGACCAATCTGAAGGATGGCCCGTTCAGCTTTATGAATCTGGATGTCTTCGTGACCAAGTACGACGCCACAGGGACGCGGCTCTGGGCGAAGACCTACGACGGCCCGGCCGACGACGATTACGACGGCGACAACAAGCTGGCGGTGGACGCGGCGGGCAATATCTATCTCGCCGTCACTTCCGAAGGCTTCGCCAACGCGGACGTGCAGGTCATCAAGTACGCGCCCGGAGGAGAGGTGCTCTGGAACTATCGTTTCGGCAATCCGTTCTTAGGTTACGATTTTCTGATCGACCGCGAAGACGACGTAGCGCAAACGTCTCTCCTGCTCGACGCGCAGGGGAACGTCTACATCGCTGCCTCGTCCGACATCCCGGACCAGTCGCTCGATCTGGTCGTCTTCAAGCTGGAGCCGAACGCAACGGCGCGCGCCGGAGCCTCGGACTTCGACGGCGACGGCAAAGCTGATCTGGCTGTCTTTCGCCCGTCGAACGGATTCTGGTACATCCTGAAAAGCTCGAACGGCTCCTTCGCGGCCGTGCCGTGGGGCGTGAGCACGGACAAGCCAGTGCCGGCGGACTACGACGGAGACGGCAAGGTTGATTTCGGCGTCTTCCGCGAAGGCGTCTGGCATGTGCTGCGCAGCTCGGACGGCAGCTACGTGGCGACGCCGTTCGGGACGAGCGGAGACACGCCCGTGCCTTCCGATTTCGACAACGACGGGCGCGCGGACGTGTCCGTCTTTCGCGGGGGCACGTGGTATTCGCTCAATAGCTCCGACAGCTCATTCCATGCCGACGCGTTCGGGCTCGGCAGCGACGTGCCTTTGCCCGCGGACTATGACAGCAATCAACGGAAGGACTTCGCGGTCTTTCGCGGCGGCACCTGGTACATCAAGTATCAGGCAGACCTCCCGCTCGACGCTGTGCAGTTGGGGGCGCAGAACGACAAGCCCGTTCCGGCCGACTACGACGGCGACGGCAAGACCGATTACGCGGTCTTCCGGCAGGGCGTCTGGTACGTCTGGCAGAGCACGACGCGCTCGCTGAGGAGCGTGCAGTGGGGCACTGCGGAAGACGTTCCGGTTCCGGCCGATTACGACGGCGACAGGAAAACCGACTTCGCCGTCTACAGGCAGGGCGTCTGGCATATCCTGCGCAGCTCGAACAACAGCTACCAAGCCATTCAATTCGGAACGGCGGGCGATCAACCGATTCCGAATATCATGTTCAGACCCTAAAAGTTTCACGCAAAGGCGCAAAGACGCAAAGACGAGCTTGAATGCTTTTCTTTGCGTCTTTGCGCCTTTGCGCGAGATATTTACTTTGTCGCGGTGATGATGACGTTCCAGCCGATGGAGCGGCGGAGGCGTTGGAAGAGCTTTTCGTTGACGAGGCGTGAGAGAAAGCGCAGTTCGGGGCGTGTGATCTGTTCGACTTCGATCCTGATCTGGCTGAACATCCCGAAGAGCCTGCGCGACTCCGCGCGGCTGTAGACTTTGACGAGCGGGCGACCGCCGTGCTCGGAATATTCGACCCAGCGGCTCATGATCTCCTGCGGGGAACGGCCGCGCAGGAATTCGCCGCCAATGACGCCGCGCCGGACGATCATCTCGCCCCAGTAGTTCAGAGAGTGTTTGTGATAGAGCATCACTTTGGCCGTCCCGCCGGGCCTCAGGACGCGATGCACTTCGCGCACGGCTCCCGCCGTGTCCGGCGTGTGATGCAGCACGCCGTTCGAGTAGACGACATCGAAGCTCTCAGACGCGAACGGCAGATGCTCGCCGTCCGAGAGCACGAAATCGCCGCGCTCGCCGTAGAGCTTAAAACGGTGGCGCGTGATCTCAACCGAGCGCGGCGTGAGGTCGACGCCAGTGACCTTCGCTCCGCCGCGCGCAAACTGCAAGAGGTCTGAGCCCATCCCGCAGCCGACTTCCAGCAGGCGCGCGCCCGCGAATTCATCAAAGCCCATCACGGCAGGCATCCACGGCGCGTACTCCGTATAGCGATGGCGCTCGACCGAATCGAAGAACTCGCGCGTCCCGAACTCGTGCTCCTCTCCATGCACCGCGCCGCAGGGGTCTTGCCCCCACTGCTCGCGCGCACGCCGCTTCTCCTCATCCAGCGCGGCTTCGTTTTTGACTTCGATGGTTTCCTTCATCATCTAAAACTTACAATACATCCGTAGGGGCAGGGCTGGTCCCGGCCCGTGTTTCATCATCACAAAGCGGGCAGGGACCAGCCCTGCCCCTACAATTATTCTGTCAGCCATGCCCGGTACGCATCGAGCACGCGCGCGGCGTTGTGTCCCCACGTGTGGCGCGCGATGGCCGCGTCTCTCGCCGCTGCACCGAGCCGCTGGCGCAGCTCTTTCGAGGCGGCCAGACGCTGAATCGCGTCGCTCAACTGGCGGACATGGCCGGGCTCGACCAGGAGCGCCGTCTCTTCATCCGCGAGCACGTCGCCGATCTGCCCGAGGCGGCTGGCGACGATGCCTTTGCCCATCGCCATGTACTCGAAGAGCTTCGTCGGCGAGCCGAAGAACTCGCTCCCGTCCGCGAGCGGGACGTGCGGCGAGGCCAGCACGTCGCACGCATCCAGCATCGCGGGCACGCGCTCGTGCTCGACCACTCCGGCGAAGATGACGCGCTCCAAAGCTCCGGCTTCCGTCAGCACGCGCTCGACCTCGCCCTTTAAGCTTCCGCCGCCGACGAGCAGGAATTTGATTCGCGCTGCGGGCGGAATGAGCGTGATGGCTTCGGCTAAAGCTAACACGCCGTGCCACGGGCCGAAAGTGCCGACGAAGCCGACGAGCGTTTCGTCAGGCGCGAGGCCGAGCCGCGCGCGCTCAAGCTCGCCGCCGATGTCGGGACGGAATTTCTCCGTGTCGACGCCGTTCGGGTTGACGACGATCTTCTCTTCAGCTATCCCCGCGCGCAGGAGGTTGCGCCGCTCGACCTCCGAGACGACGAAGATACGCGCGGCGGCACGCAGGTTCAAACGCTCGCAGCGTTCCAGGAGCCCCAGCATCCCGACCTTGTCCCAGTGCTGGCC
>JAFBAJ010000624.1 GCA_019247865.1 Acidobacteriota bacterium | reverse complement strand
TCCCGCATATCAACTACTATAAACCGCATAATTCGAGACACTGCTCTTTCGCGTAAAATCAAAAATTCATACAAATCCCAATGCCAAATATGTAGACTTACTCTTCAGCTTCATGGTGGGCAGTCTTATGCAGAAGCCCATCACATAAAGCCCCTCGGGTCAAAACATAATGGCCCTGATGTCGAAGGAAATATTATTTGCGTATGCCCGAATTGCCATGCCCAGGTAGACTTTGGCGCTATTGAGCTTGATAAGAGTAAATTATTAATACTGCCCGGGCATAATTTATCCGATGAATATATCAATTATCACAATGCGAAACTTTATAAGGGTGCTGTTTGATTCCGACGTAGGCGGCATAACCACTCATTCAACCGGAGCGGAATCAGCTTGCCTTTCATCCGCGATGATTCGGCGGGCTGATCTCAATTCTTCCAAGCAGGTTAATATTGAAGGGAGACGGGATGATGTTGATGAGGATCAAAGGCCGAGCCGGGTTGCGTTGTGTGATGGCGGTGCTCCTGCTTTTTACGGCGGCGAGCCCGCTCTTCGCTCGTTCTGTGGAATCGAAGCTCAGGCGCGCGGTTCGGAAGGCGAATTCGGACTGGGTGGCTGCCGTGAAGACGGGCGATGCTGCGGCGATTGCCGCGCCCTATCGAGAGGATGCCGTGTTCATCCTGGCCGATGGGACGTGCATCAAAGGTCGAGCCGAGATCGAGAAAATGTATCGCGTGGGATTTGAGCGCCGGGGCGGTGCGACCTCGGCCCGGATCGATTCGAAGAGGCTCATCGTCGACGGCGACCTCGCGTATGAGTCGGGTTACGGCGAGATCAAACGCCTGAGCGAGGGCAAGGTCTCAACCATCGGCGGCAGATATCTGACGGTCTGGCAGCGCACACCTGACGGGGAATGGAAGATCATCCGCAACCTGGTGTTTTAGTGACATGAACCTTGATGACTTTACCGATTTCCAGTGGCTTGAGCCGTGGCGTTCATCTCCATCCGGCCTTGAGGTCGAATTGGAAAGGGAATGTAGCTCCGCGCATCCATTGTCAGGTCACAAAGCAATCTCCGTCGGGCGGAGAGATGATCGTGACGATGTGCTGTTCTTCTTGCCCGATCATGCTTTACCCTTAGCCGTGGTGCATCTGACCTGGTCAGGCAAAAGAGAAGCTCATCCGGGATGGCCGCAGACCATCTTCTATTCGTCATTGGATGATTGGGTTGAAAGGTGCATGAAGCGAGAGCAGCTTGAATTTGCAGGTCGCTCAGAGGCGTCTTTGATTTGATAGTTAGAAGATGACGAGATGATGAGCCCCAGGTTTAATTATTGGTTAATGTTGATAGTCGGTATCCTCGCCTTTAGCTGGTTGCTCTTTGAGTTGATGCGAGCGCTCTTAGAGGTTATTCATCGCTCCGGCGTCTCGGAGATTCCGTTTGATGGAGTGATGCAGCATAAAGTTGGTGAGCTGATGGTGGGAGCGCCCTTATTTATAATTCTGTTGCTGCTTAACAAGTGGCCCAAAGAAAGAGCGCTCACTCTCGTTAATGGAACACGAATCATAATGATCGTTGGCGGATTGTTGAACGGCCTGGCGTGGTACAGCATTCGTCACAGAGAACCCTGGGATTCGTTCTTTAGAATATGGTGCCTGGTATTGCTGTTGGCAGGCATCCTGGGGGCGCAGATAGCCAGGTGGGTGATAAATAAGTCGAGCGAAAGAGTGGTCGAAGGTTGAATCATACAGCGCCGCCTGGCTCTATTGTCTGTGCGGGAAGTGCTTAATATTATGTCGCACAGAACTCGAATAATGTACATGGAGCGTAAAGGTGAGGGTATTGTGGGCCCTGCTCGAATCGTTCGGGTCACTTTCTCAAAAACCGGTAACTCCCTGTCTTACGGAGGCCACACATTTTCCACTCTCGGCGGTTATGGATTCAAGGCGAACTACGTGAACGACAGCACGGGAGAACACTATTGGATCTCTGGCTGCAAGAAGGATGGCACGGATGCTCTTTACTCCACGACCGTTGTCATTGATGAAGATGTGCGAGAGGAATATTGGATGAAGATTCGCAACAAGCCCGAGTCGAAAGGTGTCACGTCCTTCAGGTGCGCCGGGAAATATTCCGGGTAGAATTGCTTCACCTGGCAGGCTCTTGTTTGATGATAACGCGCCCGGTTAGCTCGGACGATACCATCGACACCTTGCAAACTTAACACATTTTGCAGAGACAAAGGGCACGCAGCAGAGCTAATGATCGATCATGTTATTTCATATTTGAGTGATCCCCTGTCCAGCTAACAGACTCATCGAACCCGAGCCCGCGATAGCGTTTGAATCAGGCTTGATATTCTTCGTCGCTGACCTTCTCCAGCCATTCGACGACCTTGCCGTCGAGCGCTTCCTGGATGGCGATGTGCGACATGGCGGTGGTTGAGGTCGCGCCGTGCCAGTGGCGCTCACGCGGGGGACACCAGACCACGTCGCCTGCTCGAATCGACACCTTTGGGCCGCCCTCGCTCTGCACCCAGCCGCAGCCCTGTGTGACGACGAGCGTCTGGCCGAGCGGGTGCCAGTGCCACGCCGATCTCGCGCCCGGCTCGAAGGTGACGAGCGCACATGAGGTGCGCGCAGGCTCTGCGGCCTGCATGAGTGGGTCGATGCGGACGTGGCCGGTGAAGTATTCATCCGGGCCTTCGCCGGATGGTTGTGAACCGCTCTTCCTGATCTCCATTCTCTTTACTCCTTTTCGTTGCTGCGCCTCAGGGCCTGACCATGACCTTGAGCGCCTCGCGGTCGTTCATCGCACGATAGCCGTCGGGCACTTCCTCAAGTCCTACGACGCGGTCGAAGACGCGGCCGGGCTCGATGCGGCCTTCGAGCACGTCGGGCAGAAGCTCTTCGATGTAGGCGCGCACAGGCGCAGGCCCGCCGCTCACTGTGACGTTGCTGTAGAAGGTCGGCTGCGCTAAGGGTATCGCCTCATAATGTGGGACGCCGACGCGGCCGACTGCGCCGCCCGCTCTGACGATGCTGACGGAGGTGTGCATCGATTGCTCTGTGCCGACGCACTCAAGCACGGAGTGGACGCCGAAACCACCGGTCAACTCGCGCACGCGCTCCACTGCCTCTTCGCCTCGCTCGCTGACAACGTCCGTCGCGCCGAACTCTCCGGCGAGCGCGATGCGGTCTTGATGACGGCCCATGATGATGATCTGCTCTGCGCCCAGACGCCGCGCGGCGATGACGCCGCATAGTCCGACCGCGCCGTCTCCGACGACGGCCACAGTCCTCCCCGGAGCTACCTTTGCGGCGACTGCCGCGTGATGGCCCGTGCCCATCACATCTGAAAGTGTGAGGAGCGACGCCGTCAACGCTTCATCTTTACCGCCCTGCAGGGCGTAGAGTGTCCCGTCCGCGAGAGGCACGCGCACGGCTTCGGCCTGTGCTCCGGCTATCTCCGCGTTGCCGAAGAATCCTCCGTGAACACATGATGTCTGCAATCCTTCGTGGCAAAACTCGCACGTGCCGTCAGACCAGGCGAACGGCATGACGACGAAGTCTCCGGCTTTGATGTGGCGCACGTCCGCCCCGACCGAGTCGACTACACCGATGGCCTCGTGACCCATGATGATGCCCGTCTCAGACGGCTCCATAGCCTTGTAAGGCCAGAGGTCGCTGCCGCAGATGCAGGCGCGTGTGACCCTGACCAGCGCGTCGGTCGGTTCGATTAAACGAGCATCGGGCACGTTCTCGATCCGAACGTCGCCCGCGCTATACATGACAGTTGCTCTCATAATGATCTATCTCCAGTCATCCTGTTTCGTAGCTGAGAGGATTATAGTTCGCACGCGCCCTGCTGTCGCAGGGGCTTTTGCTCTGCCTGTTGTGATCTTGCTCGAAACGGCAGGCCGACGCGCAACAGGGTTAACGCTGGCGGCGGTAGTCGCTCGGAGAGAGGCCGGTCTCTCTGCGGAAGAGCTGTGCGAAATGGCTTGGGTTCGTGTAGCCCACTTCGAGCGCGACATCCACCACGCTCATCTTCGTCTCGCGCAGGAGCCGTCGCGCTTCATTCAGACGCAAATTTATGTGATAGCGCGAAGGCGAAATGCCTGTGGCGCTCTTGAACAGTCGCTGAAAGTGAAACCTGCTCAGCCCGGCTTGCTCTGCCAGGCGTTCGAGGCTGAACTCCTCCGCCATGTGCTCATTCATCCAGTCCGTGAGCTGCCGCAGCTTGTAGCCCGGAAGCGAGGGACTGCTACTGTGCGACTCTTCGTCCGTCACTCCGTAGCTCCGCGCGAGGTGGATACTGATCGCCTGTGCCAGAGCCTCGACGAAGAGTTGGCTCGCCTGCCCGCGCATCAACTCTTCTCGCAGCAATCCCAACAAAGAGTTCAAGCCTTCATCATTGAACGCCGAAGCGTCCAGCAGGCGTGCGTGGGCCGCGTCCGTTCCGAAGACCTCCTCCAGTGCGCGCTGGAGCACCGGCAGTTCGATGAAGACCAGCATCGCCTCGAACGGCTCCGGACTCACAGCCCTCCAGCGGACATCGTACGGAGCCCCTCCGGTCGTCAGGAAGAAAGAGCCCTTCCTGATCCGGTTAACGATCCAG
>JAFBAJ010000550.1 GCA_019247865.1 Acidobacteriota bacterium | reverse complement strand
GGCACGAACTATATCACGCGCATTTTACAGGCCGCAACCGCTCTTCGGCGCGTGACCTGTCGCAGACGGTTTTTACCGATTGATAACAACATCTCCCGGCCGAGGATGATATTATCCGAAAATTCGTAATGCCCTGCCATAACTTTTCATGAAAGGAATGCTGTGATGAGATATATTTTCGGTGCGGTGCTGCTGGCCTGCCTGCTCTGTGCTCCGGCTTTCGGGCAGGCGCGCTACTCCAAAGAGCAGAGAGAGGTGCTTGCGGTCTTGAATGACTGGGTGGATGCCCTGACAAAAAACGATCTCGGCAGGCTGGAGCGCATTGTCGGCGACGATTATCTGATCACCACCTCCGAAAACACGATCCTGAATAAAGAGCAGGACCTGTCGCCGATCAAGACCGGGGATGTCAAGTTTCAAACCGTCTCGACCCAAGATGTCAACATACGCGTCTTCGGCAAGACGGCCATCGTGACCGGCATCGGTCTCTTCAAGGGAACTTACAAGGCGCGGCCTTTTGACATTCGCGAGCGCTTCACAGATGTTTACGTCAAGCGCGGCAGGCGCTGGCAGCCCGTCGCGTCGCACGCGACCAGACTTCAGCCGTAAGAGCAGAGACATATTCGCATGCCGGTCACCTTCGCACATCCGGCCGCCGTCGTTCCGCTGCGCCGCCTGTTACCGCTTTCGGCGCTCATCGTCGGCAGCCTGACTCCCGATTTTGAATATCCGCTCAGGCTGGCGGCGGTGAGCAGGTTCAGCCATACAGGGCCGGGCATCCTCTATTTCTGCGTGCCGGTGGGCTTCTGCTGTCTCTGGATTTTTCACCGGCTCATCAAGCGGCCGGTGGTGCTGCTGTTGCCGTCAGCGCTGCGCGAGCGACTGGCGACGCTCTCCATGAGATTTGATTTTTGGCCTGCCCCTCGTCTCCTGCTGATTCTGGCGGCTCTGGCGGTCGGCGCGCTCTCGCACATCATCTGGGACGCGTTCACACATGAATACGGGTTCGTCGTGGAGAGCTGGCCTGTGTTGCAGGCGACCGTGTTTGCGTTCGCAGGCCACGAGCTGAAGCTTTATAAATTGCTTCAGTACGGCAGCTCTCTCCTGGGGCTGCTGCTCCTCTGCTATTTCGTCCTGCGCTGGATGCAGCAGCATCCGGCTCAGACTGGTGCGGCTCCGGGCCAGTTTCTGCCTGCTCGCCTGCGTCGCGCCATTGTGGCGACTGTCCTCGGGGCGACGTGCGGCGGCGCAGTCCTCCTGGGCTCCTGGGCCGCTTCACAGGAGACAGGCTTACATGCCGTGCAAGTGTTCGTCGTGCAGGCCACGATCGGAGGGATGTTGAGCTTTGCCGGCGGAGTGTTGCTGTCCAGCCTCTTACTCGGATTGACTCGGCTAAATTATGGAGAGACCGGATTCAGGGATTGAAAGAGAACGCAGCGCCGGCACGGCACGGCTCGGCACTTTAGCCATGATCGCCAGCCCTGCACTGCTCCTGACGGGCATCATCTACGGCTTTGACGAGCCGGTGAGCAATCGTGTGACGGGGCTGCTCGGATTGATCTTCGTGCTCGGCTGGATGTGCAGCGCGGTCGGCATTCGTTTACACAGGGCGACGGGCAGGGGCAGAGCCGCGAGGGCTCTTTTCATCCTGCAAATGATCGGCCTGCTGCTGGCGGCCTCGCAGCAGGTGCAGGAAATGGTCTTTGAGCAGCCGGAAGCGAACGGGCTGGTTTACACAGTGGCGGACATGGCCTGGCCGCTCAGCATGCTAATGATGCTGTTGGTCGGCAGCTTTGTGTTGAAGGCCGGAGTGTGGCGCGGGTGGCGGAGGTGGTCTGTCATCCTGTGCGGGCTGGCGCTGCCGCTTTTTCTGGGAGTTGGCGCGCTCTTAGGTCGCAGGCTCAGCGTGATCTTCTTCGGCGTGTTGACGACGCTCCTGTTCATGTTGCTGGGCTACGCCGTGCGTACAGTTCCCTAAAGTGCTTCGAGCGCCTCTCGCTTCAAGCCGACCACGCGCACCTGTTTGAGCTTTGAAGTATGGCCGCTCGTGATGCTGACATCGCGCGCCGGAACATGCAGCGCGCGTGCGAGCGTGCGGATCAACTCTTCGTTGGCCGCGCCGTCCACCGGAGGCGCTGCGACGCGGACGCGCAGAGCCCCGTCATGCTCGCCCGCGATCTCGCTCCGCGAAGCGCGCGGCACGACCCGCACGGCGAAGGTTAACGCTCCATCCTGCACGGCGCATCGCAGCAAGCGTCATCTCCAGTGTTCAGCCGATAGGCAGCGGCGGCTGACCGCGCAGCAGGGTTCCGGCGATGGCCGCCTGAAAGAGCCAGATGATAATAAAAGCGACCAGCGGCGAGAGGTCGAACATGCCGACGGGCGGAAGCATCCGGCGCAGTGGGACGAGCAGCGGATCCGTCACATCAACCAGAAAACGCATCAGGCGATTGGCATAACTGACCTGCCCCCAGGAGAAGATGATGCGGATGAAGATCAGGAGCGAGTAGAGCCCGAGCAGGCCGTAGAGCAGATACCCGAGCGCCGCGATGAAGGCTCTGCTCTGCGCTGCCAGCAGCAGGCCCGCCAGAGTGCTCAGCACGCTCCCGGCCAGCGACGACGCAAACCAGCCGAGCAGAATCACCAGCAGGAGCACGATCAACGGCGCGTATTTCGTCGGGACGCCCAAGCCCGCCATATGTTTGCGCACCGGATTGATGAAAATATCGCTCAGGCGGCGCACGGCCATCGCGGGCCGTGTGAAAGGGTTGACGTCCACCGCGTTCATGATGATGCGCACGGCCATCAACACGATGACGAAGGTGAGCGCCGCGATGATCAGATACCAGACCGCGACATAGATTGAAGCAATGACTTGGAGCATAAATTTTATCGTTCGGATTAATCAGGACTGAGCCGCACCGCGCTCGCCGAAGATCGCGGTCCCGACGCGCACCATCGTCGCGCCCTCCTCGATCGCGACCTCGAAATCGTGGCTCATTCCCATCGAAAGCTCGCCGCGCGCGCTGCCGCCAAAAGCTCCGCCCGCCGCCAGCTCGTCGCGTAGCTCGCGCAGCCGCCGGAAGAAGGGGCGCGCCTGCTCCGCCTCCTCAAAAAAGGGCGGCAAGGTCATCAGGCCAGCGAGGCGCAAGTGCTGCGCCGCGTTGACGACGGCGACCAGCTCCGGCAGAGCGTCCACGCTCGCGCCCGTCTTCGTCTCCTCTCCGGCCAGATCAACCTGTATCAGCACGGGCAGCAACGCGCGCTCTTCTTCAGCGCACAGACGGTCGAGCCTGCGCGCGAGCGCGTCGGAATCGAGTGAATGAATTACGTCAAAGAGCTGCACCGCGCGGCGCGCCTTGTTGGCCTGCAAGTGTCCGATGAGATGCCAGCGCACGCCCTCGCGGCCGAGCTCCATGATCTTGGCTTCGGCCTCCTGCACGCGGTTCTCGCCGAAGCTCTCCACGCCCGCCGCAATCGCCTCGCGCAAGAGCGCAGCCGGATGCGTCTTGCTGACCGCGATCAGCTCGACCTCTTCGGGCGCGCGCCCCGCTCCGTGCGCGCACGCGTCTATGCGGCGGCGGATCAACGCCAATCGTTCGGGCAGTTCAGAGGCCATCTACTCTCGCCTGCGGCATCATTTCGCGTGAACATAAAATATGCAAGCGAACTATAACAATCGCTCGCACTCGCTCGCAACCGGACAAGCCGCACACGCTCCAACGCACACGACGGCCGCCGAAACTGATACACGATATAGGCCCTCGCCAGACGCAATCGTGACAGTGACGGCTTTTCGTTTAACAGGGCCTGCCTCTGTTTTCAAGCACTTAGCCGAATCGCGCGCATGGCACGTTCCTTGATGGCCGTATGAATGAGCCCCAACAGCATTGCTTTCAATTTCGGACGGCCGATGGCCGTGCGGGCTCAGATTTGATTCAAAGGGAGGAGTCGCATGTTTAATCTCAAAACCAAACGTCTGGCCGGTGGAGCCGCTATCTTTGCGTTGCTGCTGGTCTTCCTGATCCCGGCCGGAGCCAGTGCCGGGCAGCGCCGCGGACGCGGCAACGACGACCGCTGGGAGCAGGGCCGCCGCGTCAATTACAAACGCAAGTGGAACAAGCAGTCCTGGAAGAAGTACAGAAGATTCAGGAACGGTCACGACGGAAGCGACGGCCGTTTCGACGGGCGCGGACGCGGACGCAATAACCGCTTTGACGCTCGTTTCGACCGCAGGGGCAGAGGCCGCGGCCGTGGCTAATTAAAAGCAGGTTCCCGCAAAGATGCAAAGGCGCAAAGAAAAGCTTAATTGTTTTCTTTGCGCCTTTGCACCTTTGCGGGAGCTGCTTTCGTTGCGCTGCTTCACCAAAGCCCGCGCTTGACACTCGCGCGTCTGTGTTCGTATATTGATTTCCCACTTTTGCGGATGTGGCGAAATTGGCAGACGCGCGGGTCTCAGAAGCCCGTGGTGGTGACACCGTGGTGGTTCAAATCCACTCATCCGCACCAAGCTTTGAAGTAAAAGGCAAAAGTGAAGCAGGCTTGCAGACCTCCTTCCTTTTGCCTTTTTACTTTGCCTGCTCTAGTTGACCGCTTCGGAAGCCTGTACGGACTGGCCGCCGCGCGCGTCCGTGACGACGAGCGGTTGTTCGTCGATGAGCTGCGAATCAACCAGCGTCTGCACCCAGTACTGCCCGGCGGAGGGGAAGGTCACGCTGACGAAGAAGCTGATGTTGTCTGCGAAGCCGCCGGGCTCGATCTCGAAGGGCGTCGGCTGCGAGATGACGACCGGCTGCTTGCGGTCAGGCGTCAGGACGCGCACTTCGGAGAGGTATGTGCCCTCGCCGCGAAAATGGTTGACGACCGCGAACTTGATGAGCGAGACAGGCAGTTGCTGCACCAGTATGTTCTGAAAGACGCCCATCAAAGAGAGCTTGTTGCCGACTTCGAGCCGCACGTCGTCGCAGAAGAGCGTATACACG
>JAFBAJ010000452.1 GCA_019247865.1 Acidobacteriota bacterium | reverse complement strand
GGTGCTTCGGATGGAAACTTCATCGCGGCGCTGGGCGTCGCAGTGCTCGACGGCCTGGGCGTTGACGGCGACGGCGCGCACGCGAATCACGAGCACATTATTGTCGATGCCATTGCGCGCAGAGGCGCGTGGCTCGCCGGATTGATTACTGCGCTTTAAACCTGTCGTATCGATAAATGGAAGCACGGGCAGGGACCAGCTCTGCCCTTACAAATTGATGAAAGTTGCAACCTGGAATGTGAATTCGGTGCTGGCGCGTCTGCCGCTCGTCCTGCGTTGGCTGGAGGAGGCGCGGCCGGACGTGCTCTGTTTGCAGGAGCTGAAGTGCACGAAGGAGAAGTTTCCGGCAGATGCTTTCAAAGAGCTGGGTTACAACTCGGCGGCCTTCGGACAGCCGACCTACAACGGCGTAGCGATCATCTCGCGCGCTCCCATTGGAGAGGTGCGGCGCGGCCTGCATGACGACGAAGAGGGAGCGCAGGCGCGTCTGATCGCAGCGACGGTCAAGGGCATACGCCTCGTCAACGTCTACATCCCGAACGGGCAGGCGGTCGGGACGGACAAATATATTTTCAAGCTCAAGTGGATGCTGCGCCTGCGCAAGTTCTTCAATGCTCATTACAGCATCAGCGAAAAGGTGCTGCTGTGCGGCGACTTCAACGTCGCGCCGGAAGAGCGAGATGTGCATGACCCGCGCCTGTGGGAGGGCAAAATTCTTTTCAGCCAGCGCGAACGCGCCGCGCTCGAAGAGATCAGGAAGTGGGGCTTTGATGATGCTTTTCGTTTGCAGGTCGAAGAGGGCGGGCACTTTTCCTGGTGGGATTACCGGCAGGGCTCTTTTCGCCGCAACGCGGGCCTCAGGATAGACCACATCTGGATCTCTGCGCCGCTCGCGAAGCAGCTCAAGAGCGTCTGGATAGCGAAAGAGCCGCGCGGTTGGGAGCGGCCTTCGGATCACACGCCGGTCGTGGCGGAGTTCGGGAAATCATAGCGGAGGGGACGATGGAAGAGCGAAACAGGGAAGCGTTGGCGTTGGCCGCGGCGGGTCTGGGAGCATTGCTCGCCGCACGTGCGGTGGTGCGCCGGTGGCGCGAGTTCGATTTCAAGGGCAAGACGGCGCTCATCACGGGCGGGTCGCGCGGGCTCGGACTGGTGCTGGCGCGCGAGGCTGCGCGGCAGGGCGCGCGCGTGGCGATCTGCGCCAGAGACGCGGAGGAGCTTGAACGCGCGCGTGCCGACCTCAAAGCGCGCGGCGCGAGCGTGCTCGCAGTGCCCTGCGATGTGACGCAGCGTGTGCAGGTCAACGAACTGGTCGAGTCTGTGCGCGAACGCTTCGGCGGCATTGATGTGCTCATCAACAACGCGGGCGTGATACAGGTCGGGCCGGTCGAAGTGATGACGCTCGAAGATTATGAAGAGGCGATGCGCGTACACTTCTGGGGCCCGCTCTACACGATGCTCGCCGTCCTGCCGTTGATGCGCGCGCGGCGCGGAGGACGCATCGTGAACATCTCTTCCATCGGCGGCAAGATCAGCGTCCCGCATTTGGTCCCGTACTCTGCCAGCAAGTTCGCGCTGGTCGGGCTCTCGCAGGGCCTGCGCGCAGAGTTGCAGAAGGACGGCATCGTCGTGACGACCGTCTGCCCTGGGCTGATGCGAACGGGCAGCCCGCGCAACGCGACCTTCAAGGGACAGCACAGGGCCGAGTACGCCTGGTTCAGCATCAGCGATTCGCTGCCCGCCACTTCGATGAGCGCCGAGCGCGCGGCGAGCCAGATCATAGAGGCTTGCCGACGCGGCGATGCCGAAGTCGTGCTCAGCATACAGGCTCAGCTCGCGGTCAAGTTCCACGGGCTCTTTCCGGGATTGACGGCCGACCTGCTCGGCATCGTCAATCGTCTTCTGCCCGCGCCGGGCGGCATCGGACGGCGGCGCGCGAAGGGCAAAGACAGCGAGTCTGCCGTCTCGCCGTCGCTGCTGACCGCGCTAACGGAGGCGGCTGCGCGTAAGAATAACGAAGTCCAGGAATCATGAAGAGAAAAAGCAGGGCCGAACTGGCGCGTCTGTTGCAGGAGCGGAACGAGCATCCGGAGCGGATGGCAGAGATGGACGCGGAGATCAAAGCGACCTTCGGCGAGACTCACGCGATCCTGATTATGGATATGTCAGGCTTCTCCAGGGTCACGCTCCAGCACGGCATCATACATTTTCTGGCGATGATCCATCGCATGAATGAGATCGCGCGGCCTGCTATCGAAGAGCACGGCGGCGAAGTCGTGAAGTTCGAGGCCGACAACGCCTTTGCCGTCTTCGACGAAGTCGAAAATGCCGTTGAGGCCGCGATTGATATTCTCAAGCGCTTATCGGCGGCCAACACGATGCTGCCGCCGGAGTTCGACATGTACGGCAAGTTCGGCATAGGTTACGGCGAAGTCCTGATGCTGGCGGATGATGACCTCTTCGGCGCGGAGGTCAATCTGGCCTCCAAGCTCGGCGAAGACCTGGCCGAGCGGAATGAGATTCTCCTCACAGAAGATGCCTACAAGCGTATCAAGTCCCAAAGCCGTGAGTATGAAGAATGCTTTAAGACGATCTCAGGCTTAGAGCTGCGCATACACAAGATCAAGTATGGCGACTGCTGATGATCGAGTCAGAAACACCTGCTGAAGCCAGGCAGGTCATCAATGAGGAGGCGTGTCGAAAGTGAGCGAGGAACAGAAATGGCCGGATGTGTTATGGATCGTCAGGCACGGGCAGAGCGCCGGCAATGTCGCGCGGGATGCGGCCGAAGCCGCAGGTCATCCTGTGATCGACCTGCCGATGCGTGATGTAGATGTGCCGCTCTCTGAGCTGGGGCAGCAGCAGGCGTTCGCGCTCGGACGCTGGTTCGGACAGATGCCGGATGAAGCGAAGCCGACCATCATCCTCTCCTCGCCGTACCTGCGTGCGCAGGAGACCGCGCGGCTCGCGCTCGATGCCGCCGGGATGGATCTCACCAGCGACGTGACTTTCGTCACGGACGAAAGGCTGCGCGAGAAAGAGTTCGGCGTGCTCGACCGCTTGACCAGAGCAGGCGTCCGCCAGAAGTATCCGGAGCAGGCGGAGATTCGCACGATCTTAGGCAAGTTCTATCATCGCCCGCCAGGCGGCGAGAGCTGGTGCGATGTCATCCTGCGCCTGCGCAGCGTGATCGATACCATCACGCGCGACTACAGGGGCGAGCGCGTGCTGATCGTCGCGCATCAGGTCGTCGTCAACTGCTTTCGCTACCTGCTGGAGCGTATGAGCGAGGAGGAGATTCTGACGCTTGACAAGGAGAAGGATGTCGCCAACTGCTCCGTCACGGCGTATGAGTTCGACCCGACCTTAGGCCGCCACGGCAAGCTCTCGCTGAAGCTCTTCAACTTCGTCGCGCCGCTCGAAGAAGCGGGCGCGCCCGTTACACGAAAGCCGGACGCCCCGGTCGCGGCGAAAGGATAAAGCAAGGGTGTAGGGTATAGGAAAGAAAATGGTCACGTCAAAGAAGAAAAAAACTGCACCCTACACGCTACACTCTGCACCCTCTCTGCTGACTCCGGCTCTGCTCCGCCGCATGCCTCTGCCGCAGCCCTCGGATGATGCGGACAAGGATGAGCGCGGGCGCGTGCTGGTGATCGGGGGCGCGCCGGAGATGCCGGGCGCGTTGATCCTGGCGGCGACGGCTGCTTTGCGCGCGGGCGCGGGCAAGCTGCGTATAGCGACGTGCCGGAGCATCGCGC
>JAFBAJ010000428.1 GCA_019247865.1 Acidobacteriota bacterium | reverse complement strand
GAGTCCGCGCCCATCACGAAGAAGAGCTGCGCGTCCGACTCCTGCTGCAGGCGCGCGAGCGTCTCGACCGTGTACGGCCGCTCCGGCGCATCGAGCTCGACCGAAGAGATACGCAAGGAGCTTTCGCCCTGCGTCGCCAGCGCGAGCATCGCGTAACGATGAAGCGGCGGCGTGACCGAAGCCTGCCGCTTATGCGGCGCGATGTGCGCCGGGATCAAAAGAACTTCATCGAGCGCGAAGAGTTTCAGGAGTTCGCGCGCGACCGTCAGGTGCCCGACGTGAACCGGATCGAAGGTGCCGCCATAGAGCGCGATGCGCTTCCGACGCCGCACATCCATCTCTTTCAGGAAGCCGCACGCATCTCATCGTCAACCCGATGAGATGGAGCGTTGAGCTCATCCAGCGCGCGCGCGACCGCACCCACCAGCTCGCGCACGCCCTCTCTGGTGGCCGAAGAGATGGCGTAAAAAGCCCTGCCGTCGGCGGCGGCGCGTTGCCGCAAATTCTCCAGCCGCTCCGGCTCGTCGAGCGCGTCCGTTTTGGTTGCGACGACGATCTGCGGGCGCGCCGCGAGGTCTTCGTTGTAGGCTTCAAGCTCGCGGTTGATAATCTCGTAATCGCTGACGGCATCGCGCCCGGACGACGACGAAACATCCACCAGATGAAGCAGGAGCTTGGTGCGTTCGACGTGCCGCAGGAAACGGTCGCCGAGGCCCGCGCCCTGATGCGCGCCTTCGATCAAGCCGGGGATGTCCGCGACGACCAGCGTGCGATACTCGCCCAGGTCCACGACGCCCAGATGCGGTTCCAGCGTCGTGAAGGGATAGTCCGCGATCTTGGGCTTGGCCGCCGAGATGGTCGAGATGAGCGTGGACTTTCCGGCGTTCGGAAAACCGACGAGACCGACATCGGCCAGGAGCTTCAGCTCCAACTGAAACTCGCGCTCTTCGCCGGGACTTCCCTCCTGGTGATAACGCGGCGCGCGATTGGTCGAAGTCGCAAAGTGCGAGTTGCCGAAGCCTCCGCGACCACCGCTCGCGGCGAGCCAGCGGTCGCCGTCTTCTGTGAAATCGTAGAGCAGGTCGCCCGTCAACGCGTCGTACACCTGCGTCCCGACGGGCACGCGCACGACCTTGTCCGCGCCCTCGCGCCCGGAACGGTTCGAGCCTTCGCCGTGCCGCCCGCGATCCGCGACGTGCTCCGGGTTGTAGCGCAGGTGCAGCAGCGTGTTCAGCGACTCGTCCGCCACGAGCCAGACGCTGCCGCCGCGCCCGCCGTCGCCGCCCGAAGGCCCGCCGCGCGGCACGAACTTTTCACGACGAAAGGCCGTCACGCCGTTGCCGCCGTGTCCCCCTTGAACTCGAATCTTAGTGCGATCAATAAACAAGCTGTTTCAATGAGAATGCGACGCCCGTCGCTTGCTTTTGAATGAGCGCGGGCGTCGCATTGCAGTCAGTAACTGCTCTCAACCTTAAGCGGCAGCCGCTGGGGCTTCGACAGGTGCAGCGGCTGTCTCCGACGGATAGACGCTGATGAATTTCCCTGAGCGGCCTTTGTCCTCGAACTTGACGACGCCGTCGATCAGGGCGAAGAGCGTATCGTCTTTGCCGCGCCCGACATTCTTGCCCGGCTTCCACTTCGTGCCGCGCTGCCGCGCGAGAATGTTCCCGCCCAGGACGCGCTCGCCGCCAAACTTTTTGAGGCCCAATCGCTGCGAATTGGAATCACGACCGTTGCGCGATGAGCCGACCCCTTTTTTGTGTGCCATCTTTCAAACTCCTCTGAAGTCAGGAGTCAGAAGTCAGGAGTCAGAAGAGAAACGGATTCTTTTTCTTCTGGCTGCTGACTTCTGGCTTCCGGCTCCTGCTCTTATCCGATTGAATCGATCTTCAGCGTCGTGTAATCCTGGCGGTGACCCTGCGTGCGCTTGTACTGCTTGCGCCGCTTCTTTTTGAAGACGATGATCTTCTCGCCGCGCCCGTGATCGACGACCGTCGCGTTGACGCCCGCGCCGTCCACCAGCGGAGCGCCGATCCTGGTTTCGCCCTCGCCGCCACCGACGATGAGCGTCTCCAGCTCGACTGTTGCGCCGGCCTCTTTATCCATCAAAGGCACGCGCACGGTCGCGCCCTGTTCGACGCGGAACTGTTTACCGCCGGATCTGATTATTGCGTAAGCCATTCTCTGTTACTCCCTTCGGCAGCAGCCAAAACCTGCCATAGAAAAGTCGTTTATTATAGGTGCTTTAAGCGGCAGCGTCAACGCGCGGTGAGGGCATTTTTGGCAGGCCCCTTAGCGCCGTTGGCCGACAGGAATTCTTCCATAAACTTGGTCGAAAACCTGCCCGCGCGAAAATTCGGATCGTCCATGATCTTGAGCTGCAAAGGAATCGTCGTCTTAATGCCTTCGATGACCATCGCTCCCAAAGCACGCTTCATACGCGCAATCGCCAGCTCTCTCGTTCGCGCGTGGACGATCACTTTGGCGATCATCGAATCGTAAAATGGCGGGACGACGTAGCCCGCGTAAGCAGCCGTGTCCACGCGCACGCCGGGGCCGCACGGCAGGTTGAAAGCCGTGATCTGCCCGGGCGACGGCGTGAAGGTTTCCGGATGCTCTGCGTTGATGCGGCATTCGATGGAGTGGCCGACGATGAGCAGGTCATCCTGCGTGTAACCGAGCTCTTCGCCTTCCGCGATCCTGATCTGATTGCGCACGATGTCCGCGAGCGTGACCATCTCGGTCACCGGATGCTCGACCTGTATGCGCGTGTTCATCTCCATGAAATAGAAGCTGCCGTCCTCGTCCAGCAGGAACTCGAACGTGCCCGCGCTCGAATAGCCGATGCGCTTGCAGGCATTGACCGCAGCCTCGCCCATCCGCTCGCGCAGCTCAGGCGTGAGCACAGGCGAAGGTGCTTCTTCGAGGAGCTTCTGGTGGCGACGCTGGATCGTGCATTCGCGCTCGCCGAGATGGATGCACGCGCCGTACTCGTCCGCGAGCACCTGTATCTCGATGTGGCGCGGGCGCTCGATGTAGCGCTCGATGTAGACATCGCCGTTCTTGAAGGCCGCCGCCGCTTCGGTCGAAGCCATTTCGAGCGCGGGACCTAACTCTTCCTCCGTCCGCACGATACGCATCCCGCGCCCGCCGCCGCCCGCCGCCGCCTTGACGATCACCGGAAAGCCTATCTCGCGCGCGAGCGTGAGGGCTTCTTCCTCCGTCTCCAGTGGGTCCGGGCTGCCGGGCAGGATGGGGACGCCCGCTTCCTGCATCGCGCGGCGCGCTTCGACCTTATCCCCCATCATGCGAATCACATTCGGGCGCGGGCCGATGAACTTGATGTTGCAGGCCTCGCAGATCTCTGCGAAGTAGGCGGACTCGGCCAGAAAGCCGTAGCCGGGATGGATCGCATCGACGTTGGCGATCTCGGCCGCGCTGATGACAGCGGGGATGTTGAGATAGCTCTGCGCCGAAGGAGCCGGGCCGATACAGATCGCTTCATCGGCAAAGCGCACGTGCAAAGAGTCGCGGTCGGCCTCGCTGTAGATAGCCACCGTCTTGATGCCCATTTCCTTGCACGTCCAGATAATCCGGCACGCGATCTCGCCGCGATTGGCGATCAGGATTTTTTTGAACTTACGACTCATGCCTTAATCCCGAACAACGGCTGACCGTATTCGACCGGCTGGCCGTTCTCGACGTAAATCTTGGCGATAACTCCGTCGAAATCGGACTCTATCTCGTTCATGAGCTTCATCGCTTCGATGATGCAGACGACCTGGCCGCGCCTGGTCTGGCTGCCGATGCTGACGAAGGGCTCCGCCGTCGGCGAAGGCGAGCGATAGAAAGTGCCGACGATGGGAGCCGTGATGATGTGCAGCCCTTCATCTTCTGAGGCTGCCGGCTCGGTTGACGGAGCGGCAGTCGCAGCCTTCTCGGCGGAGCCGGAAGTCGCGGGCGTCTGCGCGGCCTGCGTCGCGGCGGGCGACTGCATGACGGTCGGCGGCGCTGCCGGCGCGGAGATGACCTGCGGCGCTAGCTCGCGGCGCAGGCGCACGCGCACGTCCTTGTTCTCCAGCTCGAAATCGGTGAAGCCGTATTCGTTGATCAGCTCGACCAGCTCACGCAGTTCCTCCATGTTCAACGCATGCTCATGCGTGCGCTGCGGCTGTGTGCTGTGACGGCGACGGCCGCGATTGCGTTCACGACCTTCACGTGCTTCACGGCTCTCTCGACCTTCGCGCCCGGCGCGCTCAGCCTGCCCGGACTTCTGCTGCTCTTCGCCGGAGGGTGTTTGTGGTGTTTCCTGATCGCTCATTTTAGTTTGCGCTCCGCGTTCTCTACAGACCCGGACAAAGCGAAGAGCCTCATATCGCACGGGTGCTTTCAAAGTGAAGCGCGCCGACGATAAATTGAGGCTCTCGGGTCGGCTCTTGCGCGTGAAGCTCGAACCCGTTCGAGTCAGGGAGTCACGCGCCGCTCGATAAGAGGCTCTGCGCCTCTATTCGTTTGTGTCCTGTTCTTCGGCCGTCTGCTCCGTCTTCTTCGCGCGGCGTCCGCCCTGAGGCTTGTTGGCTTCCAACTGCTCGTCGGTCACCTCCTCGCCGCTGCCGCGCGCGGCGGTCGTCTCTTCCTTCTCGAAGGTCTTGTCCGCTTTGTCTTTCCCGGCGCGGCGTCCGCCCTTCGCGGCGGCTGACTCGCTCGCCTTGGCCGTCTTCTTCTTGCCGACTCCGCCGGACTTGGCGCGCTTGGCGGCGTTCTCGATTGCCAACCGCTCTTTCGGATTGTCCACCAGCTCGATGATCGCCAGCTCGGCGTTGTCGCCCTCGCGGCGGCCGAGCTTGATGATGCGCGTGTAGCCGCCCGGACGATCCTTGAAGCGCTCGCCCAGCTCATCGAAGAGCCGTTTCAGAGCCGCGACGCCAGCCGTGCGCGGCGCGCGCTGCTGCCCGCGTCGCCCGCTCGAAGCGGCCTGCTGACGATTGCCGGAATGGAAGAACGTCGCCGCCTGACGACGCAGGTGCACGGCCTGGACGGCGGCATTGTCGCCTTCGAGTCCCTGCGCTTTGCGCGAGAGCGTGATGGCGCGCTCGATGAACGGGCGCAGCTCTTTCGCCTTAGGCAGCGTCGTGATGATGCGCTCGTCCTGCGCGTTGATGAGTGAAGTCGCCAGGTTGCGCAGCATGGACATGCGATGCTCCGTCGTGCGCCCCAGTTTGCGATGTGCCTTTAAGTGTCTCATAGCTTTTTTAAGTGATAAATAAGAAGTGACGAGTGAAAGCCTCGTCGCCTCTCACTCGTCACTGCCTTTTTAATCTTCGTCCGTGTCTTCGTAATCGCTGAGGTCGCCGTCGCGCCCGCCCGTGCCGGGAATCGGATTGCCCTGCTCGTCAAACTCCATCCCGAAATCGAGGCCCATTCCGTTGAGAATGTCTTTGATCTCGTTGAGGGATTTCTTGCCGAAGTTTTTGGTCGCCAGCATCTCTCTTTCCGAGCGCTGCACGAGGTCGCGGATCGTGCGAATGTCCGCGTTCTTCAGGCAATTGTAGGAGCGCACAGAGAGCTCCAGCTCGTCCACGCTCTTGTCGAGCACGTCGTTGCGCGGCAGCGGCGGACGCTCCATGTTAGCGTAAGCGAAATCATCGGTGTCCTCTTCAAAGTTGATGAAGATGGACATGTGATCCTTGATGAGCTTGGCCGCCAGACCGATGGCGTCGTCCGGCTTGACCGAGCCGTCCGTCCAGACCTCAATCGTCAGCTTGTCGAACTCCGTGTTCTGTCCGAGGCGCGCGGCCTCGACGTTGTAGTTGACCTTCTTGACGGGCGTGTGCACCGAATCAATCGGGATGTAGCCGAGCGAGAGGTCTTCGTCGAAATTGCGGTCGGCGGAAACGTAGCCGCGGCCGCGCTTTAATCTCATCTCGATGTTCAGAGAGCCGCCCTCGCTCACCGTCGCGATGTGGATGTTCTTATCCAGGACTTCCACGTCTGCATCGGCTTCGATGTCGCCGGAGAGGACTTCGCCCGCGCCGTCCTTGTTGATGGTCAGCGTCTTAGGCTCCGTGCCGTGCAATTTGAAAGGCACCTGCTTGAGATTCAGAATCACGTCGGTCGCGTCCTCGACCACACCGTTGATCGAAGAGAACTCGTGTTCGACGCCCTCGATCTTGACCGCAGTGATGGCCGCGCCCTCAATCGAAGAGAGCAGCGCGCGGCGCAAAGAGTTGCCCATCGTCGTGCCGAAGCCGCGCTCGAACGGCTGCGCCGAGAACCGCCCGTAGCGTTCGGTCATCGTCTCTGCTTCAGCCGCGAGCCTGCGCGGCATCTGAAAACCCGTCCAGAGATTATTTTGATCCATAGCCATAATTTTTTTCGACCCTGAAGTAAATCAGTAAAAAGCTTCAGCATCCGGCGCGTGTCGGGCGCGGCGCTCTGATGAAACGGCTCGCGCCCGCGACGCACGGGATGCTGGTTCGATTACTTGCTATAAAGCTCGACGATCAGCTGCTCGTTGATCGAACGATCCACATCGGCGCGCGAAGGCAAAGTCGCGATCCGCGCGCTCATCTCCGCACCGTCGGCGGGAGAGATCCAGGACGGACGACCGCGACCGGCAGCCGTCTGCCAGGCACCCTCAACGTGCGGGTTCTTGCGGCTCGCTTCCTTGATCGAGATGACATCGCCGACCTTCACCTGGAAGGAGGGGATGTCAACCTTGCGTCCGTTGACTTCGATGTGTCCGTGATTGACGAGCTGGCGCGCCTGTCGACGCGAGGTCGAGAAGCCGGCGCGATAGACCGCGTTGTCCAGACGGCGTTCGAGTAAGAACAACAGGTTCTCGCCCGTGATGCCCTTCTGGCGCGCGGCCTTCTCGAAGTAGTTGCGAAACTGTCCTTCGAGGATAAAGTAGATTCTCTTGACCTTCTGCTTTTCGCGGAGCTGCTGACCGTAGCCGACGAGCGCCTTGCCGCGCCGCATCGAGTTGCCGTGCTGTCCCGGCGGCTGCGTGCCGCGCTTTTCAATCGGGCAGGAGGGCTTGTAA
>JAFBAJ010000299.1 GCA_019247865.1 Acidobacteriota bacterium | reverse complement strand
CGTCTCGCTCGCGGACGCCGTCGAAGACCTCGAACGCGGCATGATTGCCGAAGCCCTACGCCGCCACAAAGGCAACGTCACGCGCGCCGCACGCGACCTCGGCCTCACGCGCCGCGGCCTCCAACTCAAACTCGGCCGCTATGAGCTGAGCGCGAGCGCCTGACGCAATAAGCTTAATTGCCGCTAACATCCGGCTCGGTTATAATCTCAATACATGGCGGGGTAGCTCAGCTGGTTAGAGCGACGGACTCATAACCCGTAGGTCGAGAGTTCGAGTCTCTCCCCCGCCATTCATCTTTCAATTCTGCAATGTGCTTTTCCCAGGAATAATCTCTGGCCCATCGAATATATTTTTCCTGCTTGTTGAGGGTCGGCTCGATTCTCAGTGATGCTGATACTTTGGCGACTTCAAAAGACATTCCGTACAGTTCATTCACCTGCGGGCAGTAGATAGCAAAATAATCCACCTCACCCTTTTCATACCTTCTCATTGTGCGATCATAGTTTGCATTTCTGCGTCGAGTTTTACAGAGGATGCAACCTCTCTCGAAAGTCGCAGTCTTGACTTGTACTTTAACGATCCGAGTGCCCGTATCAACAGCCAGATCATAAGGCCCGCCTGTTCCGAACGGAATGCAGACTCTAAATCCAGCCTTGATATAGTGGCCGAGCACAATACCTTCCGCCTCATTTCCAATGTCGAATGTAGTTCGCATGTGAAGTCTCTCCATTGAAATTTCAGAGCTTGCTTTGAGGTTAGGCATCGAGGGGAGGACATTATACTACAAGCGAGAAGTCTGTCGTTTGCGCGCGGCTGCGGCGGGCGCGTATGATGCTTTTTGAGAAGTTCAGCTCGTCATTCAGAGGTTTTCAGCATGTCCGATTTGATTCATCGTCCGAGGCGGCTCCGGCGGCGCGAGCCTTTGCGCGCTTTGGTGCGTGAGACGCGGCTGGCGCGCGAGGATTTTGTGCTGCCGCTCTTCGCCTGTGCGGGCGAGAAGGTGCGGCGTGAGATCTCTTCGATGCCGGGCGTGCACAATCTTTCGGTGGATGAGATCGCGCGCGAGGCGGTCGCGGCTTATGAAAGCGGAGTCCGCAGCGTGATCCTCTTCGGCTTGCCGGAGAGCAAGGACGAGACGGCGAGCGGCGCGTATGCGCGGGACGGCATCGTGCAGCAGGCCACCGGCGCGATCCGGCGCGAAGTCCCGGACATGATCATCGTCGCAGACGCCTGCCTCTGCGAATATACATCGCACGGCCACTGCGGCGTGATACGCGATGAGGAAGTCCTGAATGACGAGACGCTGGAGCTGCTCGCGCGCACAGCCGTCAGTCAGGCCGAGGCCGGAGCGGACATCATCGCGCCCTCCGCGATGATGGACGGGCAGGTCGGAGCGATCCGCGAAGCTCTGGACGAGAACGGTTTCGAGCACATCGCGGTGATGTCTTACGCAGTGAAATATGCTTCGGCTTTCTACGGGCCGTTCCGCGAGGCGGCCGACAGCGCGCCCGCGTTCGGCGACCGCCGCGCGTACCAGATGGACGCCGCCAACGCGCGCGAAGCACTGCGCGAGGCCGAGCTCGATTTCACGGAGGGCGCGGACATCCTGATGGTCAAGCCCGCGAGCGTCTACCTGGACATCCTGCGCACCCTGCGCGAGCGCTTCGACCTGCCGCTCGCCGCCTATCACGTCTCCGGCGAATACGCGATGATCAAGGCCGCCGCCGCAAAAGGCTGGATCGACGAGCGGCGCGTGATGCTCGAAACACTGACGAGCATCAAACGCGCCGGCGCAGACATCATCATCACGTACTACGCGCGCGAAGCCATTCGAGCATTAAGCGAATAATTTGGACTTTGGGCTTTGGACTTTGTCCGCTACTCAATCTTGAATGACATAGTTCAAGCTGAGGCAAACATCAAAGACCAAAGTCCTAAGACCAAAGACCAATGCCTTTATCTCCTCACTTCCACCTCGACCGGCTTCGCTCCCTTCGCATCGTAGCCTTCGGGCCAGTTTGAGATGTTGATGCCGAAGGGCCTATCTGCGTCGACTTCGACGGCGAAGCGGAGGCGGAGTGAAAGGCCGCGCATCGCCGCGAGGCGCACGCGCCACGAATCGACCTGCCAGGTTTCGACGTGCGCCTGCGGTTTCTGTTCGAGCGGGATGAGGCGCGCGCCGCAGTTGATGCCGTTGATGAAGAGCGTCACGCGCGAACTATTGATGCGATCCTTCGCGTCGAAGGGCACGACGGGTTGCAGGTGCGCGCGCACGACGACGCTGCCGACCTTCCTGCGATCAACTCGTTCCGGCACAACATATTCGAAGAAGCCGACGCCGTTACCCCAGATGTAGCCGTCGCCGCCGCCCGTCTTCTCGAAACGCACGCTCACGGC
>JAFBAJ010000220.1 GCA_019247865.1 Acidobacteriota bacterium | reverse complement strand
CGCGATTTTCGGAAACTTCCGGCCGCGCAGAGCGTACAAGAAGCCATTCGTGTTTCAACTTCAACGGGAGCGCATTTATGTCTACCAGCAAACTTGAGCTCGTCGAGCGCGAGCTGCCGGGAACAGTCGTCATCGACATCGTCGGCGAGCTGACGGTCGGCAGCGGCACGGAGCGGCTGCTTGATGTCGTGCGCCGTCTGGTCGCAGCCGGACGCACACTGCTGCTCGTCAACCTGAGCCGCTGCCGCCGCGTTGACAGCAGCGGGTTGGGAGAACTCGTGACCTGTCTGGTGACGGCGACGCGGCACGACGCAGCCCTGCGCCTGACCGCCGTCCCGCAGCAGATTCGCGGCGTAATGAAACTGACCAACGTCCTCAAGGCCTTCGAGCTGTTCGAGACGGACGAAGAGGCCGCCGCCGGGGCGAAAGGGAATCAGTAGCCTCTCCACAATTTTTTAAGGGAAGGAATATAGAGAGCAGCATGGAATCAACCGGAGCTTCGGCTGAAGTCCCGGAGGCGGACGCCTCCTCGCCGCAGTCGCGCGTCGCGTCGCATCTACAGCGCGCGCGCGAGTTGCAACGCGGCGGCGCGGGCGATTTTGACGCCGCCACGGCAGAGCTGGAAACAGCAATGGAGGCGGCGCGGGCGACGCCTTACCGAATCGAGTTTCAGACGCGCGTCGAGCTGGCGCTGGCGCTCGGCGAGCTTTACGTCCACGCGGGCGAGATGGAAAAAGCGCGCCGCCTGCTCAAAGAGGAGGCGGATTTTACCGAACGGATTTTTCAGATCATGCAGGCGACGGGTACGCCCGCGCAGAAGCGTGCCGCCGCGGGGGGACGCGTGCAGGTTCGCGACCGCGCACGCCAGGTCGCGCTCGTCGGCCAGCCAGCGCCCGAGATCAAGATCAAAGACTGGCTGCACGGGGAACCGGCCACGCTTGCGGACTTGCGTGGGCGCGTCGTCCTGCTGGAATTCTGGGCGACCTGGTGCAAGCCCTGCCACGATATGTTCCCTAAGCTCAAGGCGCTGGACGAGCAGTATCGTGCGCGCGGCCTGGAGGTCATCGCGCTCACGCGCCACTACTTCGCGCGCCGCGAAGAGGCCGCCTCCGAGACGGAAGAGCTGGCCCTGATGCGCAGCCTGATCGAGAAGCCCGGCCTCGATTTCCGCGTCGGCGTCGCCACGGACGAAGGCACGCAGGATCTCTACGGCGCGACGGGCATGCCGACGCTGGCCCTGATCGACCGTGCGGGCATCGTGCGCTACGCGCATTTCGGCGGAGGGCAGGACGAACGATTTAACGCGCTCTTAACAGCCTGTCTGGACGAAGAGATTTGAGATTTCAAATCTGAGAGGCTGCTTGAAAAAGCCTGCGGTCGAAGCTCCGTCAGGAGCTGGATGTGAGGAGCTGGATGTTTTGAAGCTCCGTGAGAAGCGAGATGTTTTGAAGCTCTGTGAGGTGCGAGATGTTTTAGAAGCTCTGTGAGGTGCGAGATGTTTATAGCCTGTGGCGGCAGCTCCGTGAGGAGCGATGTTTTCGAAGCTCCGGAGGAGCGAAATGTTTATAGCCCCTCAGGTCTCCCTCAGTTAAGCTCCGTCAGGAGCGACATATTCCGCTCCTAAAGGAGCTTCAAATCGGGTGATGGCTGCGGGCTATAAACATGCCGCCGCTCTGCGGCTTTTAATGATGACCGCTCTGCGGCTATTCATCATGACCGCGCTGCGGATATTAATCATGACCGCTCCGCCGCTCTTCATGACGCCGTGCTGAGGCTATAAACATCCCGCCGCGCTGGGCTATAAACATCCCGCCGCGCTGGGCTATAAACATTTCGCCGCTCTGCGGCTGGTGCAGCTATAAACATGCCGCCGCGCTGCGGCTTTGCGTTGCGCTGCGCTGCGGCTTTTTCAAAGTGCTTCTGAGAAAAAATCTTGCGCGTTTGGCGGAACGCTGCTAGGATGTCGCCCGCTTTAACTTCCGGAACTGGCTGTTTCATCATCTGCGGCGGAATTCGTGAGGATTCTCCCGCCAGTTCAACGTTACTTCAGAGATTCTTTCGGCAATCTTTAAGTCGCGTTTTAAAGAATTATCGCTTGGTGAAGTGACGGCGACGCGCTCGCGTGCGGATGTCGGAACGGCCTTTGTCAGCTCTCTGGCGGGAAGATTCGAGCTCTTTGAAAAACGCTTTGTGCGCGCACGCAAAAACTTCTGACGTGCCCGTCAAGCGTCTGTATGTTGGACAAAAGAGCACGAACATTGACGCGAGAGAGTAAAGAGCTTCTTTCGCACTCTTCGTTCAACTGAGGCTGCTGGTAAAGCTCGTTTCATCCAGCGGCAAATTGATTAGGGACGGCGGGCGCAACAGGCTTTAGCACGCCGCGCCGACCCGGCAAACTTAACACAAGAGGAATCCGAAAAATCCTCTTACATCCCCTTTAAGAAGGAGAAAGAGACAGCCATGGCGATTGTTAGCAAACCAGACGGACAGAATGTAACCTTGTACGATATTCCCGAGGATCAGCTCGAACAGTACAAACTGTCGCCGGAGAAGGCCGCCGAGATGTTCCCGAAGAAGGATGACCGGACGCGCGACGATGCGACGGCGGTGGCGAAGGCCGGTTCGGCTGGCGGCGACGTGCAGGCTTACAGCAACCAGGACATCTGCTATGCCTGGGAATGCGATGGCTACGGCAACTGCGTGTACGTGTGGTGGTACTGCTAGTCACGCAAACACACAAAGGTGGGAAAGCGGCGCACAGCTTCTTTCCCACCTTTCGCTTTTCCAGAGAGCAGGTGTCGGATGTTGGTTCGGAACTGACATCTGCCATCTGCTTTTTCCTTACTCCCTTTTCGTAAGGACACAAAGATCATGTCTCGTCCGCCGACGCCGCCTCCGGGTATGACTGCCGGGATGCCTCCCGGCCCGCCGCTGGCTCCGGGCCCGCCGCCAGCCGGAGGGATGCCCAAAGCTCCGGGCATGCCTCCCACGCCGGGCATGCGACCCGGCATGCCTCCCGGCAAAAAGCTGAGCGCACGCCCCTATCTCGGACGCGCCATCAGAATCCTCGGCGAGCATAAGGCTCTGACCGGAGTGGTCATGTTCCTCTCGCTGCTGGTGACGCTGATGCCGTTCGTGGTCAGCGTGGCCTTCTCCGGCATCTTTCAAATCCTGGGGCCGCAGGCCGGGCCCAAGCCGCCGGGCATGGCGGGCACGACCGCGCCGGGCGGGAGCATCTGGGATTTGGCCGCGCCGCTCTTCGGCCGGACGGACACGAGCTGGCTCAGCAATTACGGTCTCGGCTGGATCGCCACGCCGCTGACGCTCAGGACTGTGCTCATCGTCTGGGCGAGCGCGCTGCTCTTGTCTCAGCTCCTGACGTTCATGCGCGCGTGGGTCGTCGCGCATCTCGAAGCGCGTCTGCTGCGCGGCATTCAGCAGAACGTCTACGATCACCTGCAATCGCTCTCGCTCGATTTTTTCACGGGCGGGCAGACGGGAGCCCTGATGCAGCGCGTGCTGTCTGAGGCGGCGGGCGTGCAGAGGCTTTTGACGCAGGTGCTGCTCTCGCCGCTGGTCGACGTGATCGTGCTGCTCATCGTGCTCGGCTACCTGCTTGCGCTGAGCTGGCAGATGACGCTCATCTCCTTCATCCTCGCGCCGCTCGTGCTGCTGATGTTTCGCTACACGAGCAACAAGATGCAGCAGGCCGCGCGCGGGATGGCGATGAGCGGGCGCGAGCTGGGCGCGGAACTCGAAGAGACGATCAGCGGCATCTCCGACATCCAAATTTTCAACGCGCAGGGCAGACGCAGCTCGCGTTTCCGCGAGGCCGCGAAGGTCGCCGCCAAAAACTCCGCCGGGATGCAAGCCTGGATGGGCTTCAGCAATTCCGGCGCACAGATCTTCATCGCCATGAGCACGGCTCTCGTCCTCGTGCTCGGCATCATCTATCACCCGCAGTTCGGACTCACGCTCGCCGCCGTCATCGCTTTCGTCCAGATGACGCCGCAGATGTTCGGCGTCGTGCAGAGGCTGATCGCAACCTACACGCAGTATCAATCGCAGGTGCCGAACGTCGTCGCGACCTACGAGCTGCTCGACACGAAGCCTTCGGTGATGGAGAAGCCGGACGCGAAGTCTCTCGGCGAGATACACGGCGACATCGGGTTCAAGGACGTGGTCTTCGGCTATTCGCCGACGCAGAAGGTCTTGAACGGCATGACGTTCGAGATCAAAGAGGGCGAGACGGTCTCCTTCGTCGGCCCCATCGGCTGCGGCAAGTCCACGATCATGAATCTCATCCTGCGCTTTCTGGACCCGGAGGCGGGCGTCATCAGGCTTGAGGGACAGGACATCTCCGATGTCACGCTCAGCTCTCTGCGCGAGCAGGTCTCGAAGCTCTCGCAGTTTCCGTTCTTCCTCAAGGACACGATTCGCGAGAACGTGCGCCTCGGCAAAGAGGGCGCGTCCGATGCAGAGGTCGAAGAGGCATGCAATCTCGCACACATACATGATGTCATCGTGGATCCCGCGCGGATGCCTAAGGGCTACGATACGGTGGTGGACGTGCAGGTTCCTTCGGGCGGGCAGAAACGTTTGATCGCGCTCGCGCGCTGTCTGCTGCGCAAGCCGGAAGTGTTGTTGCTCGACGAGCCGACCGAGAACCTCGACGCAGACCAGCGCAATCGCCTGATCCAGGTCATACGCGAGTACGCGCAGGGCTCCAATCGACGCACCTGCATCGTCATCAGCCACGACCTCAACTTCGTCGCCGCCGTCTTAGACCGCATCATCGTCCTCAACCAGGGACGCGTTGCCGACGAAGGCACGCACGACGAACTGGTCAAGAAGGAAGGGCTCTACAAGACCCTCTACGAACTCAAGAACGTCGACCCCGCGCTCCTCCGCACGCGCACCGGCAACGGCGGCGGAGGCCCACAGGGCGGCCCGCCCCCCGGAGCCAAAATGCGCGGCATGCCCCCGCCGGGCATGGCGATGCCGAGATAAAGACAGAAGCAATCTCACGCCAAGGCGCAAAGACGCAAAGAAAGACTTTTAAGCTTTTCTTTGCGTCTTTGCGCCTTGGCGTGAAATCTTTTCACGACTGCTTTTGAGCGTCCTGATTGCGCATGGCGATGGCGTAGAGGATTGCTTTGACCTGGAAGGGCGTGAGCGCCGGGTAGGCTTCCATCAGGAGGGCGATGATGCCTGCGATGTGTGGGCAGGCGAAGCTGTTGCCGGTCAGTTGGCGATAGCCGCCCTGCGGCCAGGTCGTGCGGACGTTGACGCCGGGCGCGACCAGCTCGATCACTTCGCCGTAGCGATAGCCGAAGTTGAAGGGGTCGCCGCCCTCGCGCTTGATGACCGAGACGAGCGAGGAGGAGAAGATCGATGGATAGCTCGGCTGCGGCAGGTTGTTGGCGGCGGCGACGACGATGCAGCCCGCGTGATAGGCTCGGTCCAGCAGGTCATGGAGCGGGCCGAAGTATTGCGGCTTGGTCGTCCCCAGAGAGAGATTGATGACCTGCATCCTGTTCTTGATCGCCCAGTCGAGCCCGGCCAGAAACATATCGCCGGAGCCGGAGGCATTCGCGCCGAGGACTTTGACGCTGTAAAGATCAACTTCGGGCGCGACCGTCGTGATGATTCCGGCGCAGGCCGTCCCGTGTCCCGCCGCGTCGCCCGAAGTCGAGGGCTGGAAACTGACGCGACCGTTGTCGACCACCGCCTCGACCGATTCCTTGATCTTGCCGGCGAGCGCCGGGTGCTTCGCGTCGATGCCGCTGTCCACGACGGCGACGCGCACGCCGCGCCCGGTTCGTCCCTGCCAGGTAGTGTCGGGCGAAATCCCGCCCCACAGATCCGGCGGCGTTTTCGCAGCAGACTTTTTGCGCGCCTGCGCCATATCGAAAATCTCCTGATGACGTAGTGACGATTAAAAGCCCAGATAGCTGAGGCCCGTCGAAGAGCTCTTCTCGGTGAAGCGCGCGAGGGCATCGAGCACGTCGCGGCACAGCTCGCGTTCG
>JAFBAJ010000128.1 GCA_019247865.1 Acidobacteriota bacterium | reverse complement strand
CTGCGGAGTGAAAAAGCTCAGGGGTCGCAAGTAGGCTGGCAGGTCGAAAGCCTTGGGCGTCATCGGCAGACCCGTGCGGCTGAAAGGAAGGATGAGCTGCGGCTCGCTGCCGCCGGCGATGTAAGCGAGCGTCCCATCCGCCGCGCGCGTGAAGCGTCCCCCGCGCCCCTCTGTGAGTTCGAGCACGGCATCGATAAAAGTCAGCCCGATGCCCTGCATGGCGACTCTGGCGCGGGGCGAAATCCGTCCCATCGATTCGACGACCGGATACACGAACGGAATGAAGTCCGCCCCGGTGTGCCGCCGCGCGAATGACTGATAGCGCCGCTCTTCGTTTCCCGGCGTCAGTTGCGAATGGCCTGTTGCGAGCAGTATCTTGTCGGCGCGTATCTCCTCTCTGTCACCGCTCGCAGTCTTGAACTTCAAAAGATAACCCGGCTCCTCCGGCAGAATATCCAACACCTCTCCCACACGGCACGAGACTGTGACGCCCTGCGGCAGATGTTCGATGAGGCGCTGAAATCCTTCCATCAGATAACGGCCGACGACTGCTCTGGAGAGATACTCGTCTCCCGTGAGGGGCGTTGGCGGCTTAAACTTCTGCTCGTACCAGGTCATGAAGCTGGGGCCTCTGCCCGCCGCGATGGGCGGCTCAGAGGCCGTCCAGAGGTCGATCTCGCCGATGCTGATGTTGACCAGAATGTATTCCGGTTGATGCGGGTCGTAGATGGGGCTTGCGCCGAAATGAACCGAGCGATTGAAGACGTTAATGTGCAGGGCGTGCGCCAACGGGCGCGCATGGAACTCGGCCAGAAGTCTTTCCAGACAATAGAGCCCTTTGGGGCCTAGTCCGACAATAGCCAGAGAGTGTGTCTGCGACAGCTCGCGCGATTGGATTTCCCGGTTCAATTTATGAGCCCTGAAACATTGTTGACATCCGTCAAGGAAACCGCCAGACTATTTATGCTGATAGCCTTTTGTATACTCTGCTCTCGCTCAAACTCTCGAATCGCATTGGGACATCGCCCTTGAATAACGAGGAGACTCATCCTTCCGGCTCACTTTATGCGCCCGCCGTCAGCGGGCTGATGACGTTCAGCCGTCTGCCGCATGCCCTTCAACCCGGTCAGGCAGAGATCGACTTAGCCATTCTGGGCATCCCTTTCGATGGTCTGGTCACCTTCCGTCCCGGCGCGCGCTTTGGCCCCAACGCCATCCGTCAATCCTCCGTGCTCTGTCGCAACTACAGCCAGCAGATGGAGGTCGGCGTGTACGAACAACTGCGCGCGATAGACGCCGGTGATGTCAATGTCAACCCGTTCAACTACGAGGAGACGTTTCGCCAGATCGAGGCTCGCGTGAGCGAGCTCCAGAGTCCGGGGGCCGCCGTCGTCTCTTTAGGCGGAGATCATTCTATCCTCTTGCCCATCCTCCGCGCGACGAGCACGAACTATCCGGGGCTCACGCTCATCCAGTTCGATGCTCATACAGATACCTCCGAGGGAACGCTCTCGGGACATCGATACCATCATGGCACCTCCGTGCGGATGGCGATTGAGGAGGGCTTGATTGAGGGGACACGCATCTTTCAGATAGGCATCCGCGGCTCCGTCTCAAGCTCTGCCTACAACGACTTCGCAAAGGAAGCCGGGATCAATATCCTCGACATGCAGGGGTTTCACGACCGGCTCCGGCGCGACGCTTTTTTAGAGAAGCTGCATGATGTCGCAGGCTCTGCGCCCTGTTATCTGACGTTCGACGTAGACGGCGTTGACCCGGCTTTCGCTCCGGGCACGGGCACGCCCGTTGTGGGCGGCCTGACGAGCTTTGAAGCCCTCGACCTGATGCGCTCTTTAAGAGGGCTTCGATTCATCGGGGGCGATGTCGTAGAGGTCGCGCCTCCCTATGATTGCGCGGAGATCACCTCTCTGCTCGCGGCGGAGATCGCCTTTGAGATAGCGGCGCTCATCGCCATCACGCGGCGATCTGAGCCACCTCAAGCCCCAGCAGGTCGGCCATCGTAGTAAAGCCATATCGCTGCGGGCAGCGTGTAGCCACCAGGTCTTTGCCGATCAGGCTCCCGCCGACCAAATACTCTTTCCCAAGCTTCTCCTGAGACCATGACAGCACAGCATCGATATACGGTGTCCGGGTTCCGGTGATCTCTGCGATGCCGCGTATGACCACCAGGCCGAACGGGACATCTTCCGCCAGAAAGCGATGGCCGAAGTCCGGCAGATACGTGCCGTCCGTCTTTTGAATCATGGGATGCGCGATGCCCTTGTAACCGGAGTTGGTGCGGAGAGCCGTCATCAAATTCGTTTTATCTTTGATGTCCTTGCCGTAACAGGCAATGTCCCATTCGTACATCGGGATGACCTGCGAGAGGTCTGCCTGCGGGTATTCCGCCATGACTTGCCTGCTCGTCTCGACGACCTCCTCGCTGACCCGGCCCAGCAGCTCCGCCGTCTCCTCATTGATCTCATGATAAAACTGAGGCGGATGTGCAAGCGCACGGCCATCCCAATTTTTCCAGCGACCGTACATGATGGGCGGATGACTATAGGCATTGGGCGACATCAGTGTGATGCCGAGCAGGTGACCGGAGACGACCAGCTTCGGCGATTCTCCCAGAAGACGCTGTAGAAACGAGAGCGGGTTTGGGATTCTGGTTCTGACCGGATCGCCCTGCATCGCCCCGGCCATCTTATTTTTAGTGCCGAGGATACGCACGCTCCTGCCGAACTCGACGATGCGGCAAATCCAGGGCAGCGACTCAAAGTTCATCACGACGCAATCTTTCATCCTCTGGCCGAGGGCATTTCTCACATCGAACTCGAATCCATTCTGCCCCGGCAGGCCGACGATCACGCAGCCATCCCTGATGTACGGCGCGAGCAGGTTCAGATAACGCCCATGCAGAAAAGCCGGGATGGCGAAGATAATCATGTCGCATTCGCGTGCGGCCTGCTCCGGCTCGCTCGTGACGACGAAAGGCTGCGCCGTGAACGCGACACGCTCTTCACTTCCCTTCCGCACCGTCACTGTCAGTCGATGGCGGCGCATGAGTTGTCTCCAGAGCTGCGCCTTGCCGGAGTTGGGGGTGAAGAGACGAACTTCAACATCCTGTCTCGTGGAAAGGATGCCCGCGAGAACATGTCCGCCGCTGCCTGTGCCGCAGATGAGTATTCGCATCGGTTTAGTCATAGTCCTGTTGATTGTTTTCCGCCGCCTGCGCCAGCGATACCGGCACAGGGCTTTGGCGATTGAAGTCATCGAGAAATGCCCGATAAGCCACGCCCAACGAACTGCGCACTCTGCGTGCTACGCGATAACCGTGATGCAGCGGCGAGAGCACCAGGAGCGCAACTATGATGAGGCCGGAACTCGTGAGTTGAACCAGGCTCGGAGATGGTTCTGCGAACAGCACGGAGAGCACGTAAGTCGCCAGGATACCGGCCAGCAGACTTGAGCCGCGATTGAGCGGCAGACAGAAAGTGTTCTCCCTCGCATCCAGATAGATCAGCGTCCCGAATAAATAGAGACCGGCGTACAACGCTCCGATCATCAGGCCGTGAAGAGTGGCGATGCCGGAGAAGAAGACCGTGAAGCCTTCACGCAGCTCCAACATCATGCTGCCCCGGCCGATCACAGCCAGGATCGCCGGCAAGGTCACCAACACAACCGTCGCGACTACTATCTCTCCGACCAGATAACGATAGGTCGTCTCACTCTCATTGGACTTCGCCAGCTTGTTGATGCAGGGCAGACGCAGCAGATAGCCTGCCAGATAACTCCCGATGGTCAGTCCTGCCACGAGAGTCATCCGGTAATTCCGCACATCGGCCAACGCCAGAAAGAGCGCGGCCAAACTCAACGCCAGCGCCACCCACGAAAACCAGCGCACCCTCCGTCCGAAGATAAAATCGACGAAGGGCGCAATGAGCAGGACGCCGCCGCGCATCAGCAAGAGCGCGAAGAGGATCGAGATGCCTGTAAAAGTGTAAGCCAGGGTGGTCGTGCCGATGATGATGGCCGTCCCGAACCCGGAAAGAAGAACCAACCGCCCCGGCCAGATCACGCTCACGCCGAAGAGTTGTCGGCGGCCTGCATACTTCCACCATCCGAAAATCGTGGTGCTGGCGAGTAAGACCACCGCCGTCGCAATGGCCGCCGGCGGCAGCAGGCGGAAGCCCTTCACAGGATCACCCGTGCCCGGCAGATACCCGGCCGTGGTCGCTTTGATTAAAGCGCAGTAGGGCGCGTAGAAACTGAAATAGCCCAGCGCCAGACCCCAGACTCTGAGGTTGAACCGTCGTTTCGTGAGAGACAATATAAACCTCCAGTTCCCAACACGCGAGGTGGTTGCCCGAAGGATGCTTTGAGAGCCTTTGCGCTCTTAGGCTTTGTGGGAAGACGGTTGTGACCCGGACTCAAGACTGCTCTTTCAATCGTTGTCAAAAGATTCGGATGATCGAGTATGCAAGAAACCGGCTCGTGAGAAATCAGCCTTTTGAGATAACGTGTGGACAATATGCCAGGTCGGGCTAAAAAATCAATGATTTTTTGCATCACGCTGTTCTCCGGGTTAAATCCGTGAGCGGCTGAAATTTCCGACTAGACAATCCACAACGATTTCGCTATACACTACCCCACTGCTCTACATCACTAACTAACGGCTCAATATCCTAAGGAGAATCTCTCATGGTTGCGAATCCCCCGGAGGACATGCCGCGCATCTCACCGCACCTTTTCTATGACGATGTGGCCGCCGCGATCGATTGGCTGGTGAAAGCCTTCGGCTTCGAGGTGCGGGTCCGGATGACGGACGAGAACGGCGGAGTGGTACATGGCGAACTGGAAGTGGAAACCGGCGGCCTCGTCCTGATCGG
>JAFBAJ010000102.1 GCA_019247865.1 Acidobacteriota bacterium | reverse complement strand
CACACCGGCGATGCGATACGTGCGCGCGACCAGCGCGTCCGAGGGAGCAGTTTCACTCTTCCCTTCTTCATCTTCGAGCGGGATGCCGAAAAAGTTGGGCGACTCTTCTTCCTCCTCTGCGCCCTTGCCCTTCTCCGGCGGCGCGAGCAGGTCAATCGTCTTCCCGATCGCATCCTCCGGCCTGGCGTAACCAAAGTTGCGCGCGAACTCCTGATCCACGACGGCTTCGCCAGCGTCCGGCGCGCTCATCATTCCTCCCGCGACGAACTCTTTGAAGCGCGTCGCAGCGTTGGGCACGAGCGCGCCGCCGATGTTCTGCACCTGCACGTGATTGTTCGAGCGGACGTAGACGTTGATGAAGATGGCTGGCTCGACCGACGCCACGCCGGGAATCTTCGCCAGCTCCGCGAGCGCCGCGTCGTCGATGATTTTGTCCGGCTCTTTGTCCGGCCGGCCGCGCGCCTCGCGGTCACGATTCGCGCGATTGTCGCCGTTATTATTATTGTTGTTGTTGGAATTTTTCTGCGCCGCAGTCGCCAGGCTCGACAGGCTCTTGCCGAAGACCGTGATCTCGTTAAAGAGGTCGAGCTCTTTGAAGCGCTGGATCGTGTTGCGTTGCAGGCCGAGCCCGAACGACATCATCGTGACGATCATCGCCACGCCGACGATGACGCCCATCGTCGTCAGCGTCGCGCGCAGCTTGGCCTCGCGCAGGTTCCGCAAAGAGAGCTGAAGCAGGTCGAAGAATGACATAATAAAAATGGTCTTGGGTCTTTGTGCTCGGGTCTTTGCACGCGACTCAAGCGTGAGCAGACATCAAAGACCAAAGACCCAAGTCCAAAGACCATCATTCCGAAAAGACGTGATGCACGGCGTCGACCGTCCAGTCGGCGAGGCTGTGTGTGACGACATCGGCTCCGGCGGCGCGGAGGGCTGTGTCCCTGACTGTGTTGGTGACGCCGAGCGTCTTCATGCCTGCTTCGCGCGCGGACTGGATGCCGGGCGGCGAGTCTTCGATGACCAGACATTCGTGCGGCGAGATGTTGAGCCGACCGTCTTTGCGCCGCGCTTCGTCCAGCAGCAGAAAGCCGCGATTGTAGCAGGCGGGGTCCGGCTTGCAGGCTTCCACATCCTCCGCGCTGACGATGGCGTCGAAGACCTTCGCGAGCCCCGCGCGTTCGAGCACGTGATCGATCTCGACGCGACGCGCCATGCTCACGACGCCCAGCGTGAAATGGCGTCCGGCGGCTTTAATAAAAGTCACGACGCCCGGAAAGAGCGGCAGCTCCGCTTCGATGAGCTGGCGATGAGCGTCCGTCTTGCGCTCGATCAATTCATCGAGCTGCTCCGCGGAAATTTCCCTTCCCGCTCTCTCATAAGCCGCGCGCACAAAGGTCGCATCATCCATCCCCAGCGAGCCGTAATAATCCTCTTCGGTCATCGACACATCGTCGGCCCGCAGAATGTCCTGATACACACGCAACTGAATCGCTTCGTCATCGATAATGACGCCGTTGAAATCAAACAGAATGGCTTTAATCATAAAAAAAGTCCCAAGTCCCAGGTCCCAGGTCTCAAGTCGAAAAGCTTGAATGGAGTGTAAGGTCATTGGATGGAAAGCTCAAAGTCAGACACCGGAATCCGGCTTTGAGACCTGAGACCTGGGACTTGGGACTTGGGACCTGGGACTTGAGACCTGGGACTCCCGTAGTTGAGCGTTCTGCTCGTCGAAGAGCTTGGGCAGCCGCTCGCTCTCCAGCACGTCTAGGCGGCGCAGGACTTCTGCGAGCGAGAGTTCGTTCTTGAGGTTGATCTGAAAATCTATGTCCGCGCGCAGGCGATCCTGTTCCGACTGGCGGTTCTGCGACATGAGGATGATCGGGGCTTGCAGGCCCGCGATGATGCCGATGACCAGATCGAGCAGGTTGTACGGATACACGTCGAACTGGTGCGTGACGAAGAGCCAGGCGTTAAAGAGCACCCAGACGAAGACCAGCAGGAAGAGGAAGCCGATGAATTTCCAACTGCCGCCGAACTCCGCGATCTTGTCCGCCATCCGGTCGGCCGGAGTCATGCGCGCGGCCATCACTTCGTTGGCGTTGCGCGAGACGCGCTGGCGCAGCAGGTCATCGGTGTGGCGCAGGCGATTCGTGATCGCGCTCAGCATCTTGAGCGCGACATCCGGGTTGCGCTGGACGAAGGAGAGAAAGTCTTCGCGCACTAAGATAGCGAGGGTCGCGTCCTCGATCACGGTCGCGTCCGCCGAACGGGGCTTGCCGTCGAGGATCGCCATCTCGCCGAAAAAATCTCCGCCCGCCAGCTCGATCAGCGTCACTTCCTGCCCGGCCGAATCTTCGAGGTGAATCCGCACGCGCCCGCTCTCGATGAGATACATCGAATCGCCCCGGTCGCCGTGACGAAAGAGCGAGGTCGCTGCCGGCGCACGCTTGATCGTCAGCAGGTCGCGCAGCTCGCGCGCCGCATCGTCATCGAGCGAAGCGAAGAGCGGCACCGAGCGCAGTGCCTCAAGCGTCATCATCTGGGGAGCGGTGGTGGACATAAGAACCTCACGAAGAAGCCGGAAGCCAGGAGTCAGAAGCCGGAAAGAAAGACTGGCTGCCGCCGCTTATTCCGGCTTCCGGCTTCCGGCTTCCGGCTCCTGAACTATTTTCCCGTCCTTCATCATCACGATGCGGTCTGTGAAGCGCGCGGCCAGCTCGCGGTCGTGCGTGACCATGAGGACGGTCAGCGAGTCGCGCTCGACCATCTGGCGGAGCAGCGACAGCAGCTCCTCCGCGCGCGTCGAATCGAGATTGCCCGTCGGCTCGTCCGCGAGCAGCACGCGCGGGCTGTTGGCGAGCGCGCGTGCGATGGCGACGCGCTGCTGCTCTCCGCCGGACAGTTCCGACGGCCTGTGCGTCAAACGATCCCTGAGGCCGACGCCCTCCAGGAGTTCCGCCGCGCGCTCGTCCCGCGCCTTCCCGCGCAGTCCGCCGAAGGCCAGCGCCAGCTCCACATTCTCCAGCGCGCTCATCGTCGTGATGAGGTTGAAATTCTGAAAAATCATCCCGACCGAATGGCGACGATAACGCGCCATCTCTTTTTTCGAGAAGGGCGCGAGCGACTTCTCTTCAAAGACGACCTCGCCGCTCGTCGGATGATCGAGCCCGCCGAGCATGTTGAGCAGCGTGGATTTGCCGGAGCCGGAAGTGCCCTGAATCGCCACGAACTCTCCAGCCCCGACCGCCAGCGAGACTTTATCCAGCGCCGCCACCTCGGTCGTGCCCATCTGATAAATTTTTGAAACCTCTCGCGTCTCTAAAAGCATAAATTACTTCTCATCCCAGAGTTTTACTCTCCACAGCATGAACTGCTCTTCGTCGAATCCCTTGAGCATCTGTTCAAACGGCTCGGCTGTTAATTTATTTTCCGAGTCGGCGAGCAGTTCCGCGACTTCCAGATCGGCGTAGACGGAGGGCGAGATGATGACATCGCCGCCGGTCGAAAGCCCTTCGAGGCGCGCGGCCATGTTGACCGTGCCGCCGAAATAGTCGAGCCGTTCGTTCAAGGTGACGGCGATGCACGGCCCGGCGTGGATGCCGACCTTGAGCATCAGCGGCCTTGAGCCGTCCGGCGGCGCGGCCAGGATTCGCTGCGCCTTGAGGATCGCGCGCAGGGCTGCGGCCGGACGACGAAAGACGGCCATCACGGCGTCGCCGATGGTCTTCACCAGCGCGCCGTCCTCCTCTTTGATGGCCTCGCGCAGGACATCGAAATGGCTCATCACGCGGCCGAAGGCGGGCGCGTCGCCGATCTCACGATAGAGCTGCGTCGAGCCGCGCAGGTCTGTGAAGAGCATCGTCAAACTGCCGACCGAAATCTGCTCGCCCGGTCGCAGCGCGTCGTTCGAGAAGAGGTCGCGGAACACTTGCAGGGCGGTCACTTCGGCGGCGGTCGCGGCCTGATCGCTCCAGGCCATGCGCTCCAGGATAAAGAGTTGCTCATCCTCGGTCGCGTTCTCAAACTTCAGAGCGGGCATCGGCGAGAGCTGTAGCTCCTCGCTCGCCCATCCGCTGCTCGTTGCGCGCAGCGTTAATTCCTCCGCTCCGTCCGGCGTCACAGAGAGGAATTGTCCGCCCGTGATGGCAGGCGTGCGCAAACGATAGCGTCCGGTCTCCAGCGGCAGCTTCAGCTCGCGCGACGCGCCGGGCGCGAGCATCTGCTGCGCGACGATGTGCGGCGTGATCTGCGGGCCGCCGACGCAGAACTGCTGTGCTTCGACATGACGGATGGCCGGGTTCGGGCGAAAGGTCAGCTCCACGGACTGATCGAAGTTGACCGTGAAATCCACATGGCAGCTCTCGCAGTAAGCGTCCGAGCGCAGGCCGCTCAGCGAACGGCTGGACTGCGCCGCGCCTCTGCAATGCGGGCAGATCATGTCCCACTGCAAGTCGAGCAGCCCGACACGCGTCGCCCACAGGCACACTTCCAGCACGGCGCGGCGCGGCAACATCCAGTAGTCCGCGAGCGTGTGCGACCGCAGGCGCGCGAGCGTCAGATC
>JAFBAJ010000038.1 GCA_019247865.1 Acidobacteriota bacterium | reverse complement strand
GCGGTCGACGAGACCGGCTTCGGAGTCTACGAAGACAAGATTCAGAAGAACCTGTTCGCCTCGCAGAAGGTCTACGAGTACATCCGCCCGATGAAGACGGTCGGGGTAGTGGCGCGACACGAGGATCGCCGTGTGGTCGAGATTGCCGAGCCGTTCGGCGTCGTCGCTGCGATCGTTCCGTCGACCAACCCGACCTCCACAGCCATCTTCAAATGCCTGATCGCCATCAAGTCGCGTAACGCCATCGTCCTCTCGCCGCATCCGTCGGCCGCCAAATGCATCAACGAGACGGTCAGGGTCGTGCGCGAGGCAGCCATCAAAGAGGGCTTGCCCGCGGACGCCATCGCCTGCATGACGACCGCGACCATCGAAGGCACAGAAGCCCTGATGAAGCACAAGCAGACCGCCGTCATCCTGGCGACGGGCGGCATCGGCCTCGTGCGCGCGGCTTATTCTTCGGGCAAGCCCGCGTTCGGCGTCGGCCCGGGCAACGTGCCGGTCTTCATCGAAAGGTCTGCGGACGCCGCGAAAGCCGTGCAGGACATTCTGACGAGCACCTGCTTTGACAACGGGACGATCTGCGCTTCGGAGCAGGCGGTGGTCGTTGACGCGCCGGTCGAGAAGTCCGTGCGCGAACAGTTCCGCGCGCAGGGCGGCCATTTTCTGAACCCTGCCGAAGCAGACCTGCTGGCGAAAGTCGTCGCCACGCCGCAGCGCCATCTGAACCCGGCCATCGTCGGCAAATCCGCCGAGGTCATTGCGAAGATGGCTGGCATCACGATCCCGCCCGGCACGCGCTGCCTGCTCGCGGATGTGGGCGGCGTCGGGCGCGAGCATCCGCTCTCGATGGAAAAGCTGTCGCCGCTCCTCGCCTTCTATGTGGAAGACGGAGTGGAAAGGGCCGCCGCGCGCTGCTTTGAAGTTCTGAGTTACGGCGGCATGGGCCACACCGCAGGCGTGCACACGCGCTCGCGCGACGCGGCCATCGCTTACGGGAGAGAGATGCCTGCTTCGCGCATCATCGTCAACTCGCCGACGACGCACGGCGCGATCGGATTCTCGACCGGCCTGCCTCCATCCATGACTTTGGGCTGCGGCTCGTGGGGCGGCAACGTGACTTCCGACAACGTCTCGCCGCTGCACCTGATGGACATCAAGCGCGTCGCGTTCGAGACGCGTCCGGTCAAGAGCGCGCGTCCGGCCGTCAGCGCCGAGCAGCCGGTGCAGATGTCGCAGCCTTCAGCCGCTCCGGCCGGAGCGCCGCGTATCGGCCGCGAAGAGATCGCCGCCATCGTGGATCGCTTTCTCGCGGGCCGCAAAGAGGAACCGCCGCACGCGCACGAACCGCTTCCGGCTTCATCAGCGCCGGCGCGCTACCAGCCCGTGATCGATGTCGAAGCGGGCAGCATGTACGACGCTTCGCAGGCCGCGCCGCAGGCCGCAGCCGCGCCGACCGCCGAGAGCAGGAACGGAGGCAACGGCAACTCTGCTCCGGCTCCGACGCAGCCCGCGCCGGTTGCGTCGAAGCCCACGCCGCCCGCGAGCAACGGCCACAAGGCCGTGGACTTCGTCAGCGAAGACGACGTGCGCCGCGCGATCCAGAAGGGCGAGAAGATCTACGTCAACGCGCGCACCATCATCACGCCTTCCGCCCGCGACATAGGCGAGCCGGCAGAGGTGTTTGCGAAAGCTTAAAAGGGTGGTCTCTGGTTTTAGGTCTTTGGTCTTTGTACGCAACTCAACATTGAGCTTTGAAAATCAAGCTGAGTAACACATCAAAGACCTAAGATCCAAGACCAAAGTCCAAAGAATTATGTTTTTGGGAAAAGTCGTCGGCACAGTCTGGTCTACTAAAAAGACGCCCGATCTGGAGGGCGTCCGTTTTTTGATTGTGCATCCGTATGATCTGGACAAGGAGCCGACGAAGAATATCGTCGTCGTCGCAGACCGTTTGGGCGCGGGCGTCGGCGAGGTCGTGATGTGCGCTTACGGCAAGGCCGCGCGCACGGCCATCGGCAATCAGGAGATGGCGATTGAGGCGGCGGTCGTCGGCATCGTCGACCGGATGGACATGCAGGATACTGTATCGGACGAAGCGCGCGAGGCCGCGCGCGAGTTGCGTGGCAAAGACAACGGCGAGTGATGAGTGCTGAGTGATGGCGAACGAAGAGCTGATCTATCGAATCACACGGGCGGTGTACGGGCGGCTCGGCGCGGGCGCGGACGAGGGGACGGTCGAAGGACTGGTGACCGACATCTACCGCGCGATTGAGCCGGTCGTGGAAACTCAAGGAAGCGGCGGCGCGACCGCGGGCGGTCAGGCCGGAGCATTGAGCGAGCGCGGGAGCACGAGCCGGGAGTTCGATTCGCAGAGCCGCCTCATCGTCTCCGTCTTCGGCGTTGACCATCCGGGCATCGTCGCGGGCGTCTCGCAGGTTCTGGCCGAAGCCGAATGCAGCATCATTGATATCAATCAAACAGTCGTGCAGAGCAAGTTCGCGATGATCATCATCGCCGACATCTCGCGCGCACGCGAATCCGCCACCGCGCTCAAAGAGCGTTTTCGCAAGGCCGGCGAACGCCTCGGCGTGCGCATCTACGCGCAGCGCGAAGACCTCTTCAACGCCATGCATCGAATTTAAGAATGGAACCGGAAATCTCTCATCGTTGCTCGTCGTGCGGGGCGGCCTTTCGGGCGCAGGCGCAGTTCTGCCCGCAGTGCGACCAGCCGGTCAAGGCCGCTGACTCCGATTCGCTCAAGCCCGCAGAGGCTTCCGACACCACACGCCGCCGAACATCGGAGCAGGACTTCAAGACGACGCAGCTCCCGCCCGTCCAGACCGTGCTGGAAAACGTCGAAGAGCAGCCGGCGACCGAGAGCGCGACCGGCAATCACACGCACACGCCGCGCATCGTCGCGGTCGAAGAGGAGAGCACTTCAAAGAGGCAGCGCGTCAAAGAGGCCGCGCGCGGCGTCGTGCAGGAGAACGTCCGCCCGCGCGTCGAAAAACTGCGCCAGGCTTCGAGCACGATGCTCGAAGAGGCTTCGGCCATCGACCCGAGCCTGCGCTTCATCATCATCGCCGTCTTCCTCTTTATCATTTTCGTCGTCATGCTCTTGCTCAGCTTCGTCAAATAAGTCCCAAGTCTCAAGTCTCAAGACCCAAGTCAAAAACGACTTCGCGGACTTGAGACCTGGGACCTGGGACTTGGGACTTTTATGGAATACACCCAGACCGAAATCCTGCAAACCCTGCGGATGACCGAGATGGAGCATCTGGACATCCGCACGGTGACGCTCGGCCTGTCGCTGCGCGACTGCGCGACGGCTTCGCTGGAGGAGACGGCCGAGCGTGCGCGCGCCAAGATCGAGCGCGTCGCCTCGCGTCTCGTTCAGACCGTGGACGAGATCGGTGACGAGGTCGGCATCAGCATCGCCAACAAGCGGATTTCGATCACGCCCGTCTCGATGATCGTCGAGGGCGCGCGCGGCGGAGACCTGACTGTCGTCGCGCGTGCGATTGATGCGGCGGCGCAGACGGTGGGCGTGGATTTCATCGGCGGCTATTCCGCGCTCGTCCACAAAGGCTTTACGAATGCCGAGAGCGAGTTTCTGGATTCGATCCCGGCGGCGCTCGCGGGCACGTCGCGTCTGTGCTCTTCGGTCAACGTGGCGACGACGCGCGCGGGCATCAACATGGACGCGGTGCGGCGCGTCGGGCTGCTCCTGAAGGATGCTGCGGAGCGGACGCGCGAGCGCGGCGGTCTCGCCTGCGCCAAGTTCGTCTGCTTCGCCAACGCGGTCGAGGACAACCCTTTCATGGCCGGAGCCTTTCACGGCGTCGGCGAGCCCGAAGCGGTCATCAACGTCGGCGTCTCAGGCCCCGGCGTCGTCAATCACGCCGTCCAGCACGCGCCGAAAGATGCGCCGCTGCACGAGCTGGCCGAGCTTATCAAGAAACTCTCCTTCAAGCTCTCGCGCGCCGGAGAGCTGGTCGGGCGCGAGGCTGCGCGCCGCCTGAATCTGCCGTTCGGCATCATCGATCTCTCGCTCGCGCCGACGCCCGTCATCGGCGATTCGGTCGCGGACATCATCGAAGCGATGGGCTTTGAGCGCGCGGGCGCGCACGGCACGACCGCCGCGCTGGCTCTCTTGACGGATGCTGTGAAGAAGGGCGGCGCGATGGCTTCGACTTCGGTCGGCGGGATGAGCGGCGCGTTCATCCCAGTCTCGGAAGACGCGAGCATGATCGAGGCCGCGCGGGTCGGAGCCCTGACGCTCGAAAAGCTCGAAGCGTGGACGAGCGTCTGCTCGGTCGGCATCGACATGGTCGCCGTGCCCGGCTCCACCTCCGCCGAAACACTGTCCGCCATCATCGCCGACGAGATGGCAATCGGCGTCATGAACAACAAGACGACCGCCGTCCGCATCATCCCTGTGCCCGGCAAAGAGGTCGGAGAGATGGTCGAGTACGGTGGCCTTCTGGGAAGCGCGCCCATCATGCCCGTCAACTCTTTCGGCTGTGCCGACTTCATACGTCGCGGCGGCCGCATCCCCGCGCCGATTCATTCGCTGAGGAATTGAAGGATGAAAGCGAAGCTCTGCTGCCTGTTCCTGCTACTGCTCTGCGCGCCCGTGTGCATGGCGCAGAATAAGAAAGAGAAGCTGAAGCCGGATTTCGCGGGAACCTGGCTGCTTGATGTCTCAAAGGGGAAGGCGGATGCTTCGGACACGCGTCTGGAAACGAGGCTGGTCATCGAACAGCAGGAGTCTCAGATAAAATTCATCTATCACAACAGGCGTGGAGATGAGCGGGAAGTGGTCTGCTACACGGACGGGCGCGGCGAAGAGAATCCGTCTTTCATCACTGTCAAAACCGTCGGTCGAAGCAATGAGCCGAAAGAGCAGACGCCGCTCAAGTCAAAGACCGGGTGGGAGGGCGAGAAGCTCGTGCGGCGCGGAGTCACCCGGCAAACTGTTTCGGGGCGCAACTTCACACATGAGATCGTGCAGGAGTGGAAGCTTTCACAGGATGGGAGTACATTGACGGAGACGACCAGATCGCGAAACCCGAATCTGATGATGAGGAGCGGGCAGCGTTCGCTGGGCGACGAATATACGAGAGTGTTTCACCGTGCGCCGGACGAATAGCGATCTCTTACTTTTGGTGCGGGAAGGGTCACATTATGGAAGCTCTGGGAATGGTCGAGTGCATGGGCCTCGTCGCGATGATCGAGGCGGCGGATGCAATGGTCAAGGCCGCGAACGTGCGGCTCGTGGGTTACGAGAAGATTGACGCCGGACTGGTCACGGCCATCGTGCGCGGCGAGGTCGGCGCGGTCAAAAGCGCGGTCGAAGCCGGAGCCGCCGCCGCCAGCCGCGTCGGCACAGTCGTCGCCACGCACGTCATCCCGCGCCCCCACGCAGAGGTGGACGAAGGCATCCCCGTCCTGGAGACAGGCGAGACGACGCGCAAGAAGATCAGCGGCTCGGTCAGAGCTAAAAAGTAGTTTGTCAGGTTGAAGAGCCGGTTGAAGTGAGCCGTCCCGCCTTTACGCTCCGCTCGCCAATTCGGCTAAGCCGGAAGAGACGTACTTGAGCTTGCCCGGATAGTGCTTGAGCGCGCGTTCGAGAATGTTGAGCGTGAGGGCATGCCGGGTCATCGCCGACACGAGTATCTCCTGCGCCAACTCTTTTGAGCGACTGAATTTGTATTTGACCGCGCCCACGATTCCGCCCACGATTCCGCCCACGAAGACGCCGAACATCCCTGTGCCGAGCGCGTCCAGCCCGAACCCAAGTCCGACCACATAGAGAAGCAGGAGCAGCACCGGCAGCGTAACCGCGCCGATGCCTGCGCCCCTGCCGAAACCCTTTCCGGCATCCGTCTTGTACGGACTCGATCTCTCGTTGACCGATTCGAGCAGGGCGAACAGTTCCTGCCGGGTCGGCTGCTCGAAGTGCGCGACTTGACCGAGCCGCGGATTGGTCTTCTCGACGAGCGCGCCGAGCCCTTCCTCTCTGCGCCACATGCGCGTAAAGCGCGTCTCTTGCGCCTCACTGCTGTTCGGCCTGAGGCCGTAGGTCGTCTCGCAGAAATCGCAGATCAGAATCAGCCCGATGCTCTTCTCTTTTCCGTGTATGTAATAGACGTGCTTGCTCTGTACTTTGTCGTAGCCCTGGAAGGGCTGCACCTTGCGGCAGCGCGGGCACTCGCGCGCAGTCCAGCCGAGTGGGTCGAAGTTCGTGCGGGAGCCGTAGACGATGATAATGGGAATCGGCATGCAGGGATTTTCTCCTTTGGGATGATGAAGCGGAAGCTTACGTGCCGTGAGGCGGCCGGGATCGTTGCGGAGCAAGCGACCCGTACAAGCAATTTACAGTATTTCGTTTTGGGACGGCAAGAACTTTAAATGGAGCTTACTGCGGATCAACGGGGACGGCGATGAAGCGATAGCCGACGCCGCGGACGGTTTGCAGGCGGCGCGGGCGCGTCGGCTCGTCTTCGATGTAGCGCCGCAGGCGGACGATGAAATTATCTATCGCGCGCGTGTCCGTCTCTTCGTGCAGGCCCCAGACGTTCTCCAGAATCTGTTTGCGCGAGACGATGCGCCCTTCGTGGCGTATGAGATAGCGCATCAGCTCCGCTTCCATCAGCGTCAGCCGAAAGCTGCGCTCGCCCACCCGCAGCTCCAGCGCGTTAAAGTCTATCGTCCGGCCGTCAAAAGCATAGACCTCATCTTCAGACGGACGCGTTGCCGCGCCATTCTCCGCAGGTGTCTTCGCGTCTTCACGCAGCCAGCGTCGCCGCCGCAGGAGCCCGCTCAAACGCGCCAGCAGGATCGAAAGCTC
>JAFBAJ010000034.1 GCA_019247865.1 Acidobacteriota bacterium | reverse complement strand
TACACCGGCGCGGATTTCGAGCGCGTCACGACGGAGGTCGCCGGACACGACATGAAGGATTTCTTCAGGCGCTACGTGCGCGGGGCAGAGGTGCTGCCATACGATGAAGCCTTAGGCTATCTCGGCTTAAAGCTCGTGCGCGAGCCTGCGCCATACACGGCGGGCATCACGCTCGACGAAGAGACGACGCAGGGCGTTCGTGTGCGCTCCGTCCGCAACGATTCGGCGGCCGAAGCGGCAGGCTTGCAGACGGACGACATGATCCTGACTCTGGGCGGCACGGTGGTCAGACCGGAGGACTGGACGGTCATGCTCAATCAACACAAGCGCGGCGAGCGCATCCCCGTCACACTGCGACGCGACCGCCAGACCATACAGACCACCATCACCCTCGCAGACCCGGAACGTTATACCTATCGCATCGAAGAACGCAGCGACGCCACGCCAGAGATGCGCGCTCTGCGTGCGGCGTGGGTGAAGGGAATATAAATTCTCACGCAAAGGCGCTGGTGACGCAAAGGAAAGCACTCAGGCTCTTCTTTGCGTCACCAGCGCCTTTGCGTGAAACCTTCTTTAAGGGACGACGAGCTCAATCGTCTCGTTGACGACCTCGAAGGTCATCGGCGGATGGCCGATGAGTTCTCCGTCAACCTGCACGGCGACGCGGCCTGTGACGCGCGCGCGCGTGGCACGTCTGAAGAGTATGTCGGGCGGGTCATCCGCGAGGCCCTCGCCGAGCGTCGCCGGGAGCAGGCGCAGGTATCTCAGGCGGCTCTCGGATTTGATGATGCAGATCTCGAACAGCGGCTCGTCGAGGCGCGCGCGCGGAGTGAGGCGCAGGCCGCCGCCGTAGAGCGAGCCCTTGCCGACGGCCGCGAAGGTGGCCGGGAGCATCTCTCCTTCAACCTCCAGCTCAAAAGAGACAGGCTTCCAGCGAGCCAGATGCTCCAACCCTGCGTACCAGAAAGCAGCCTTGCCGAAGCGCCGCTTGAGCGCGGGGCGCGTGCCCTCCACCACCGAAGCGTCGAGGCCGATCCCGGCCATCAGCAGAAAATAGCGGCGCGCGCCGGTCCCTTCCAGCACAGCACAGCCGGGATAGATGCGCTTCGTTTTTCCGCGCGCGATGATCTCCGCCGCCTGCTCGTAGTTGACCGGCATCCCGATCTCGCGCGCGAGCACGTTGGCCGTCCCGCGCGGCCAGATGGCGAGACGCGCGCGTGTGCCGACTAATCCCTGCACGGCCTCGTTGATCGTCCCGTCGCCGCCGGAGACGATGATTGTCTCCACTCCGTCTGCGGCGGCCTGCGCGGCGAGCTGCGTCGCTTCGTCCTGCGCCGTCGTGTTGAGGACTTCGAGCTCGACTCCGCGCGCAAGCATCGCCTCGCGGAAACGAGCGACTTCGCGCGCGCGCTGTGCGCCGCCCTGCCCTGCCCGTGGGTTCGAGATCAAGACTGTGGTTGACCGGCTCATCTTTTTCTGACTTCTGTCGGCGATTTGATGCGGCTCAAATTACCAACGGCATCATACAATGCCGGTAGATAAGAGCAACTCATCGCGGCATGCGAATCGCTTTCGAGTTTCACGGAAAGTGAGGCTCGGCATGCGATTCAAAGCGGTTCTATTTTTTCTGCTCCTTCTATTTTTGTCGCAGACAGTCTTCGCGCAGAGCGCAGAGGAAGACGGTGAGACGGCGCTGATGCGCGCCGCCGCCTGCGGGCGCGCGGAGATCGTCGAAGCACTGCTCAACAAAGGCGCAAAGCTCGAAGCGAAGGACGAGGGCGGACACACGGCGCTGCTCGTGGCTTTCTCCGGCGCGCTGGTCGCAGATGTTCCGGCAGAGGCGCGGCGCTCCTTCATCGACGAATCGGAAGATTTGGCGACCTGCACGGACGCAATTCCCGGCGGACACCAACGGGTCATTCGGCTGCTCATCGCGCGCGGGGCGAACGTCAACATACGCGCCACGGATCGGGGCGAGACTCCGCTGGTCATCGCGGCGACCTTAGGCGCAGTGGAATTGGTGCGCCTCCTGCTTGAGCATGACGTGGACGTGAATCAAAAGTCCTGGGACGATGATACCGTTCTGCAATGGCTGAAGAACATTGACGCGGCACTCTCGGAACCGCATGCGGAAGAGGATCAGGCGCTGTACGAATGGCTGCGTGCGACCGCGCCGGGTCGCGCCGAAATTGTGCGGCTGCTGAGGCAGGCCGGGGCGAAGCGTTGAAGCATGCGCGCCGTTTTTGATTGACGCTGGTTGAGGAACGGCGTTACTGTGCCGGACGATTGAGCCAAAGCCTTTTGAATCCGGTTAACTTTCAATGTCACCTGCCACACCGCGCCACGCCGCCGCGATTCCATCAAAGCGCGAGCTGCTGATTCTGCTCGGCATCTATCTCGCAGGCTTCACAGTGCTTGCCATCAAGCCCTATGACCGCTGGGACTGGGCGATGGAGAATTTCTTTCCCGTCTCGATGCTCTTGGCGACGCTCATCGCTTACAGGCATTACAAGTTCACACGCCTCTCTTACTATCTGATCTTCGTCTATCTCTTCGTGCAGAGCTACGGCGGCCATTACACCTATGCGCTGGCGCCGCCGTTCAACTGGCTGCGCGACGAATTCCATCTCTCGCGCAACCATTACGACCGCGTGGCGCACTTCATGCTCGGCTTTCTGATGGCGATTCCGATCCGTGAAATCCTGTTGCAGTTCGTCACGGCCTCGCGCCGCTGGATGGCCTTCATCACGGCTTCCATCGTGCTCGCCATCGGAGCGTTCTACGAGTTCATAGAGTGGTGGTCATCCCTGCTCGTGAGCCCGGAGCTGGGCAACGCCTTTCTGGGCACGCAGGGCGACATCTGGGACTCGCACTGGGACATGCTGCTCGCGCTCATCGGCGCGATCCTCGCGCTCGCCGTCTTCATGAAGCTGCACGACCGGCAGCTCTGCGTCTATCAGGAATCGAAGCAGAGCCCTCGCTGAAGACCGCTTCAATTCATCGCCAGCAAACTTTGGACGATCTCCTGCGCGGCGTGTGGGCGTGCGAGGCGGCGGGAGTTGGCCTGCATGGCGGAGAGGCGCGCGGGGTCGTCTAGGAGGCGGTCGAGTTTGTAAGCGAGCGCGGGCAGGTTGTTGCAGCGGATGGCGACGCCCTCTTCGAGGAGATGATCGGAGTTGCGCTCCTCCTGTCCGGGGATCGGGTTGACGATGACGAAGACCAGCTCTTTCGCCAGGGCTTCGGAGGTCGTCAGGCCGCCAGGTTTGCCGAGCAGGATGTCTGCGGCGGACATCAGCTCGTCCATCTCTCGCGTGAAGCCGATGGGCTTGATGCGAACGCGGCTCTGCGATGAGAGGCGTGCACTCAAACGCTCGACCTTGCCCTTCAGCTCCTCGTTGCGCCCGCAGAGCGCGACGACCTGCGCCGGGTGCTGCATCTCTGAGAGCGATTGCAGGAGATGTTCGACCGGGCCGACGCCGAAGCCTCCGGCCGAGACGAGAATCGTCGTCAGGTCTCTCTCCAAACCATGCTTCGCGCGCATCTCCTGTTTGTCTTTGCGTTCGGCGAAGACGGGGTCGATGGGAATGCCTGTGACGGTCAGCTTCGACGGCGGGATGCCGAGCCTTTCCATGTGGACGCGCGTCTCTTCGAGCGCGACAAAGTAGCGCTCGAAGTGATGACAGAGCCAGAGCGCGTGCACGTCGAAGTCCGTGACGACGATGGCCTGACGACACGCGATGCGCTCTTTGGCCTTGAGCCAGGAGATGATCTCAGCTGGAAGGAAGTGTGTGCAGACGGTGATGTCCGGCTCGTACTGCTCCAGGAATTTGACGAGCGGGCGCGTGTTGAGCTTGTCGAGCGCGAGCCGCCGCCGCTCGTTCTGCCAGGGCTTGTCGAACTGATCGTAGAGCCAGCCGAGCATATCCGGCATCTTGTTGACCATCTCCAGATAGGCTTTGGAATAGAGATGCCGAAAGAGCTTGTTCGTGTATTGCAGCACATCTATGTGGCGCACCTCTGCGGCGGCGTGCGCCTGCTGAAAGGCGCGCTCGACGGCTTCGGCCGCGCGGATGTGCCCCGCTCCGGCGGAGGCAGAGAGGATGAGAACTTTTTTGAACATAAATTTTATGAAGATTAGCCACAGAGGCACAGAGACACAGAGAACATGAAAGAGATGACATCAAAAATCGGCTTCATTGTCATCTCTGTGTCTCTGTGCCTCTGTGGCTAAATTTTTGCTTGGAACTCTCCGTCTTCAATCGCTTTGATCTTCGCCAGGCGGCGCAGGTGTCGCTCTTCGCCGGAGAAGGTGGCGCGGATGAAGGCGCGCAGGAGTTCCAGCGCCAGTTCGCTGCCGGTCACGCGCGCGCCGAGGCAGAGCACGTTCAGGTCGTCATGCTCGACGCCCTGATGTGCGGAATAAGTGTCCTGACAGAGCGCCGCGCGCACGCCCTTGAGCTTGTTGGCGGCGATGGATGCGCCGACGCCGCTCCCGCAGACGAGCACGCCGCGCTCAGCCTCGCCGCGCTGCACGCTCAGGGCGACCCTGTACGCATAGTCCGGATAATCGTCCGGCTGCGAGCCGTCGTGCGTGCCAAAGTCCAGCACCTCGTGCCCGAGGCTTTCGAGCGCCGCGATGATCTGTTCGTTGAGCGGATAACCCGCGTGATCCGCGCCGACTGCAATACGCATCAGAGCTGCTCCCGTAGAAATTTAGAGACGGGCCATGATAGCACGAGGCACGACTTGGACTTTGGACTTTGGACTTAGGTCTTTGCCAGCTGGTTCAACCTTGAGCTCTACAATCCAAGCTGGAACAGAAATCAAAGACCAAAGGCCCAAGCACAAAGTCCACCAGACAGCGAACGTCGCCTACCTCTTTGGCATCTGAAAATCAGCCCAGCCGGTTTTCTGGAAACAGTCTGCCTTGACCGCGTGCGGGGCTGCGCATATATTTCTCAACAGCGCTTAAAAAATTTTATCCTCTTGCCGGTTTGCCAGAAGGAATTTGTCATGAGACATCATCTCTACCGTCGCATCTCTGCCGTCGCTCTCGCGCTCACGATGCTGCTGGGCGCGTGCGGCCAGCTTGCACAGGTCGCGCAAGGGCAGGCGCGCCGCCAGCCGCCGGCCACGAATCAGAAGAAGAACAAGCGGCCCGACGGGCAGACGGACAAGAACGAGACGCCGACCGACGTGGTCGGCAAGCCGCAGGAAGCTGAGACCATTTCTGTCTCGACCTCTCTGGTCAACATCGAAGCCGCCGTCTATCACAAAAAGACCGGGCAGGTCATGGCCGGGCTGAAGAAGGAGAACTTCGCCATCTTCGAGGACGGCGTGCAGCGCGACATCTCGAACTTTGCGACGCCCGAAGCGCCGCTCACGGTTGCGATGGTGGTCGAGTACAGCAAGCTCACGGAGCAGCTCGGCGGCGATTACAACGATCCGGGCCGCTACGAGTTCCTGCGGCCGATGGCGATGTTCCTGACGCAGTTCGTCCATCCGCCGGAAGATTACGTCTCCGTCATCGCCTTCGATATCCGTCCGACGCCCATCACGGATTTTACCAACGACCCGCGAAGGATCCAGCAGACGATAGACCTCATGCTCAAGAACTATCCGGCCTTCCGCGAAGTGAATCTGTACGACGCGCTCAAATTCACGCTGATCGGCGGCAGGGGCGATTCGGTGGTGCTCGACAACTCTAAATCTGCGACCAGCGATTACGCCGGGCTGGTGGACATACAGGGGCGGCGCAAGGCGATCATTCTCATCGCTTCGGGCCTCGACACCTTCAGCAAGATCAACTACGACAAGGCGCGCAAGATCGCGCAGAACTCCGGCGTCCCGATCTACATCATCGGCACGCTCAAATTCTTCCAAAAAAAGTACGGCGACCAGATCGGCGCGAACGATGACCTGATGGGGAATCCGGGACGGATGTCTTTCCTCCAGGCCGAAAATGCGCTCAAGACTTTCGCCAAAGAGACCGGCGGCGCGTACTATCCCGTCACCTTTGAAGGCGAGCTGCCCTCCGTGCTCGGTTCGATCAACGCCCTGCTGCGCAGCCAGTACAGCCTGGCCTTCAATCCGGGCGAGCAGAAGCGCGACGGTAAACAGCACAAGATTCTGGTCAAGGTGGACGTGGATGGCGACGGGCAATACGACGACAAAGAGTTCATCGTCCAGCACCGCCCCTTCTACAACTCGCCTAAGGACGAAGTTAAAAAATAAGCCCCGGGGAAGAATATTTTAAGCCCCGAAAGGCGTGATATTTATAGCCCCGTTGGGGCGGAATATTTGTAGCCCGGGGCGTGAGCCCCGGGTTCCGTGTTTGGAAAAGCGATGAGCCCCGTGAGGGGCGACATAAAACCTCATGTCGCCCCTCACGGGGCTCGAACATTTTGTTGGCATGTGTTCCCGAGGCTCACGCCCCTCCGGGGCTCAAATCCGGGATGACTTCTGCATTAATCTCGCGGCTCATCACTGTCTTTTCATCTCCAGCTCTTTCCGCAATTCATCGAAGTGCAGGACGTGTGCGGATGATTCGTCGGAGAGGTCGTCGGAGAGGCCGTGACGCCAGGCGATGACCTCGACGCGCAGGCCGAGCCCTTTGATGAATTTGACGGTCTCCAGATAATCCCTGTCTCCGGCCACTAAGATGGCCGTCTCGTACGCCTGATTGATGCCGAGCATCAGCATCCGCGTCGCGAGGCCCACGTCCACGCCCTTCTCTGCGGGCACTGTGTGCGTGTGGTCGCAGCTGATGCACGTGATGGTTCTGAGGCCGAGCGGGTAGAGCGAAACTTCCCAGCGCAGCTCCTCTTTCAGGAACTGGTAAAAGTTCGTCTCGGACGGCGACGGCGGGTTGTGCTCGGAAGCGAAGATATGCGTCTGCCAGATCTCGCCCTCGCGTTCGAGATACTTGATGAACTTCTCCCAGTCGATACGCCAACCCGCCTCCTGCTGTCCGTGAAAGATATTGGCGTTGTCTATGAAACAGATGGTCTTGCCGCGTGCCATGTATTTTAAACACCCTGTCTGAAAAATAATTTAGTGAGAACAGCGCGCAGGATAACAGGAATGCGCCACAGATTCACGCGGATAAACGCGAATCAAAAGAAATTATCTCTTAATCCGCGTTTATCCGCGTGAATCCGTGGCCGTTATTAACGTCTCGCGCGGACGGGCACGAAGAGCGTCTGCCCGCGACGATTGATGAGCAGGAGGAGCGGTTTCTCTCCGGCGCTCTGCACCGCTCCGACCAGATCGGAGGCCGTGCGCGTCTTCTGCTGGTTGGCCGAGACGATCACGTCGCCCTGTTGCAGTCCGGCTTCGGCGGCGGGGCCGGACGGGTCGACGCTGCCGATGACCAGGCCCTCCACGCCGTTGCCCAGATTGAGTTGGCGCGCGACATCCGGCGTCAGCGGCGTGACGGAGAGGCCGAGCTTGCCGCTCTCTTCGGGACTCTGATTGTCGCCGCCCTGACTGTTATTGCCGTTCTTCGCGTCCGCGACGAACTCTCCGAGCGTGGCTTTGACCTGCTGCTCGCGATTCTC